>CALREM010000001.1 GCA_943355185.1 Candidatus Nomurabacteria bacterium
TTAGCGGCGCTATTCTGGGTATGAAGCGTAAGGAAATAATTCGTAAATTTGAGGATATTGTAAGATTTGCTGAGATGGAACAATTTATAGACACGCCAGTTAAACGATATTCATCTGGTATGCACGTACGTCTCGCGTTTTCTGTTGCAGCTCATATGGAACCAGACATACTTCTTATTGACGAAGTTTTGGCGGTGGGAGATATTAGTTTCCAAAAGAAATGTCTTGCCAAGATTCAAGAGGTTGCCAAACGTGACAATCGTACTATTTTGTTTGTGAGTCATAACCTCGATGCGGTTCAAGGATTATGTGATCGTTCTATTTACTTGGATCACGGTGAAGTAAAGATGATCGGCAAGACAGAGGATGTAATCAAAATGTATCTGGATCAACAGTTGAACCGTGAACATCGAGCGGTGTACGAATTTCCTGCTGTCGAAGGTAAGTTGCAGCAAATACGTAAAATTACCGTTAAAGATGCTAGTGGTCTACCGGAAACAAAGCTTGAAGCCGGACAGCCATTTTCGATTGAGATCGAGTACGATCTTTTCGAAGATCGCTCGGACTTTATGATGGTGTTGCGCTGTGTTAATGAGCAAGGTAATTTGGTATTTTTTGTACGTGATACTGACAAGAACCCGAGTCTTGCGTCACGTCGACTGAAGGGTCATTATACTGGTGAGTTTACATTCAACCCATCTGTGGGTACATCGTTGCAGCTCGGACAATATACATTTATGATCCGTATATATCAGGATCCGACAAGTGAAATGTCGGTACCTATTGAAATTATCGATTCGACCATGAAATTTATTCATTATCCGGGAGCTATCCTGGTTAATCAGCCATGGAAGATTACTCGGAAAGACATCCTATGATTATTCCAATAAACACCAACTCTCTCGCTCGTTTCGTTCGTTCAGGTTTCGGTGTTCGACGAATGTGGCGTACGATCAGGAATTATCGTGGACGCGCGCAGGTGGTTGCGAAAGTTCATGCGGGTCAATCTATGGTTACTCGTCGTGAAGTTAGCTTGCTTCTCGGTTCTCCGGTTCTATTGGTTGATGCTGAAGTCGTTGCATTACAAAAATATGGCCAACGTGCGCATAGTGCAATTGTTGAGATTGGTGCTGCTTATGGCGGTTCGTCGCTCCTATTTTTGTTGAGTAAAAAAGAGTATACGAAAGTATATTCAATTGACCCTTTTGTTGTTGATTCTATGGACACATTTCAGGCGACTCGAGAACTCTGTTATAACCATGTAGTTCGTGCGCTTGCGGATGTCGGTAAGGCTGAACGTTCTTCATCATGGACACTAATTCCTGAGTATAGTTACGACAGAGTTAAGAAATGGGAATCCGCCATCAATGTACTCTTTATTGATGGGGATCATACCTACGACGCCGTAAAACAAGATTTTGAGCAGTGGTTACCATTTGTTCATTCTGAAGGCTATATTCTATTCCATGATTCGAATATCCTACCAAATACACCAGATGGAAAATACAATCGTGGTTGGCCTGGGCCGTCTCGTTTCGTTATTGAACTTGAAAAATATCCTTCAGTTCGTATGGTAGAAAAGATTCATTCCATAACTGTATTTCAGAAAAAATAATGTCGAAACCGGCCGTTCATTTTGTATATAAATCACCACGTCATAGTACGTTGTTGGGTAAGGTGTTCGATAAAATTGGTTTGAATATTCCCGCATTACCGCCCATCTGGCGTTATGGTAATCATATCGAATGGAAGATTCCGAAACGTCACCCCGCTTCAGCTTCATTCAATATTCTAAAAGCACTTAAAAAAAACGGACCCTTAAAATTCTATGATCTCTGGGAGAAGAAAGCTGCTTCTATAAAAGAAGGTGATTCATTTATAGGTTTACCTCTACAGGTATACGACGGACGTTCGTGGGATGACCCATCGATCAACTGTGTGACACGCCGCACTCTTGAGAAATATAATCTCAAAGGCACTATCATCTTGCCGTATTGCCACGATATTCGATACAACCAATCGACCACAGGTCTTATTGAGCGACATGGACAAAACCTGGTTATCCTTTCAGGGAAATACTGGACTGATACCTGGGATCAGAGTCCGATAAAAAACTATGTCAAAAATTTACTCCGAGTAAATATGGGCATTGATCCGCTCGAGTATCCAGTGATCAAGAAGAAGTTCAATCCAAAAGGGAAGCGCAAATATCTCTATATAGGTCAAGCAGCCTGGTATAAAAACACTCCACAGCTCGAGAAAATTGCTGCAGCTATTCCTGGATTCGAGGGAGGATATATTTCGACAGGGGAAATAAAAGGCTGGCAGAAGATTGCGAGTTGGGCGGATCTAACACCTGCGTATATGGAAAAGCTTGCTGAAGAATACGATATTTTTGTAAATGTCAGTAGTGCAGATCCTTCACCGGCGACAATTCTAGAAAACATGTGTTTTGGTTTTGCGGTTGCATGTACTCCAGAGTCTTCGTACGACTATCCGTCACTTACTCGGCTTCATGTTAATGACACGGCTTTTAATGTGAAGCGGTTACTTGAATTGCAAAATATGGATGAGGTGGAATTATTCCGACGGGCACATGTGAACCGTGAGATTGCAATCAAGAATCATAATTGGGAAGAGATCGCAGGTAAGATTGTTGATTTTATTGAGAGAGTGAAGATGGAGGAGGGACTTTTCTTGGTTGAGTAGAGTGTTTACGCAAATCCCCTCATCAACAACTTGATATTGTGCTTGGCAATCTCGGCTTTGAGTTCGTCTTTGGACATAAAACGCTCTGGGTTCTTGATATGATGGAATTCGGCGATGATCTCGGTAACACGCTTCATAGCTTCTGGATTTTTAACAAGAGCTTCGAGCATAGGATATTCACTACCTTCGGAATCGATATCAAGAACAACTTCATCTCCAGGTTCGGTTACTTTGAGGATAAATTCTGGAAGTGAAATCATAGAAGCTACAACCTCGTAACCTTGGTGAATGTTTGTGACTTCGTGATCGGACTTCAACCACGTCTCGAAAGAGTCGCCCTTGTCGTCATCTTTTTCATAAAATGTAATGGTGTCATTCTTTCCGCCGAGTCCGAACGGGCACAGTTTGATCGTGTACTTTTTGGACATTTCCTTACATTTCGTGATGAGCTTGGTATAGTGACGTGGAGAAGGTTCGAAAACCCATATGGTGTGATCACTATAGTCATGAGGGAGAGTTGCAAGCCAGTCGAATGTTTGGCCAATATTGCCACCAACGTCAAAGAAATGTTTTGTCATAATGGTGTGATTATATAGGAGTGGTTAGGCTATTTCAACTTCTTTTGTAATGGGGAATAACTTTGCCTTTACACGACCTTTGTATTCGGTAAGGCGCCTGCGAAGATATTTTAGAAAGCCGATGTGCCAATTTTCAATATTGATAATACGCCACTTTTTACCAAGAGTGGGGAGTTTCCAATCCTCATTTTCACGAGCATATCGATGTACTATTAATTTTTGATGAGATGAATCGTACGGTAGACAGTCGATCATGAACATAAAAGAAGAATCGATCACATGGATCTCCTCTGCCTGTTCAATGATAGAACAATAATCAAAACTATTTGAGGCCATAGTTGGATCGGGAGTAACGATGGTATATTTGCGATCGATCAATTGACGATCGATAAGATAGGAACGACGAATATCTTCGTGGAGAAATACATATGGTTTGCGAGGTTGCACCTTGTCGAAAAGTGTTTGTTCTGCGGCAGAGTCACGGTCTATATGAAATGAACCCCATTTTTTGGAAAGATCTATGTTTGCCATTGAATAAAATTGATTTTCAAGAAGTTCACCGGAATTACGATCGAGCACGCCAAAACCAAGAATCAGGGCAGAGTCGTAGGTGAAATATGGAAAAGTGATATTTTTATCAGCAATGAACTTTTTTGCCGCAGTATCAGTACCTTTGATGACATCGACATTTTTCAGGTCACGAAACATAAAGGCTACTGAAGGATAGTTGCGTTCGAGGGTGAATATGCCAACGCGTTCATGTGTTTTGGCATATTCACGTACGATACCGTGACACATAAAATGATCTCCAAGACCGAGGTGGTGATATATAACGATGCTGGACATAGCAGAAAGTATACGTGATCTGGACTCCCTAGGGTAGACCTAGGGGTAATGTACATTTGGGTTTAAATATAGTAGATTTCCTGTATCAAGGGGCTACACTCAACATCTCTATGAAGACACCGAAAACCAAAAAAAGAGCACTAAAAGTAAAGAAGCCTTTAAAAAAGGTTTCAAGATTGATTGGTAATAAGATAGTGAAAAAAAACCGTACCATGAAAGCTGCGATTTTGGAAAACATAAATCAGCCACTTACTGTTGCGGAAGTCGAGCTTACTGATCTCACTTTTGGACAAGTGTTAGTCAAGGTGCTTGTGAGTGGTATTTGCGGAGCTCAGCTTTTGGAGATTGGTGGTCACAAAGGTAATGCAAAATTTACTCCTCATTTGCTGGGTCATGAGGGTGTCGGTATTGTTGAAGATGTTGGTCTTGGGGTGACTCGTGTCAAAAAAGGTGACAAGGTAATTATGCACTGGAGAAAAGGTGAAGGTGTCGAGTCTGATTTTCCGACTTATATATTCAAGGGTAAGCCAATGCGTAGTGGTAAGGTCACAACCTTTAGCGAATATTCCATCGTCTCAGAAAATAGGTTGACATCAGTACCACACGAGACTCCCAATGAACTCTGTGCACTTCTTGGATGCGGACTCTCGACTGCTTTGGGGACTATCAAGGATGAGGCTAATGTCCGTTTTGGCGAGAGTGTCATGATTGTTGGGGCAGGAGGACTTGGTCTCAATATGGTAAAGGCGGCAACTCTTGCGAGTGCGTATCCGATTATTTCGATAGATATCAACGATCATAAGAGAGATTTGGCAAAACAACTGGGTGCACACCTTTTCATCAACTCATCGACCCACAGTATTGCTGACGAACTGTTGAAAAATTTCGGCATCAAAGAAGTTGATGTCATCATTGAGACTCCAGGGAACAAACATGCGCTGCGAGATACGATTCCTTTTCTGAGTGGTGTGGGTCGTTTCATCATGGTAGGACAACCAAAACCTGGTGAGACTGTGGAGCTTCTCAATGCAAGCCATATGTTTGGCGGGGAAGGTAAGATGATCAAGGCGACACAAGGTGGAAAATTCTCACCAAGTCACGATATTCCTCGATATGTGAGGTTACACAAAGCGGGAATTTTGAATATAGATAACATAATCACTCATCGTATTAAGCTTGAGCAGGTGAATGAGGCTATTGAACTTGTACGTAAGGGTCAAGCCAGTCGCATACTCATAGAAATGTAATATGAAGACTCATCTTTTAGGTGCATACCAGAGAATGCTTGCTATTCGAGTCGCCGAAGAGGAGATCGCTAAATACTATTTGGAAAATAAGGTTATGAGCTTTGTACATTTCTACGTAGGCCAAGAAGCCGTTGCTGTGGGTGTATGTGATGCTCTAGATAAAGAAGATCGTGTGATGGGTAACCATCGTTCTCATGGTCATTATCTTGCAAAAGGGGGTGATCTCAAAAGAATGGTTTCAGAATTACTCGGTCGAGAAAATGGTTTAGCAAAAGGTAAGGGCGGCTCGATGCATATGATAGATAAGTCTGTTGGCTTTGTCGGTTCAACACCGATCCTTGGCAGTGTTGTGCCGCTTGCAAACGGTAGTGCTTTTGAACAAAAATATAATCATAAAAATAATATTACAGTTGCCTTTTGTGGCGACGGTGCGTTCGAGGAAGGTGTTGTGTATGAGACTCTGAACTTGGCTGCGTTATTCAATCTTCCGTTTCTTTTGGTAATTGAAAACAATTTATACTCCGTAAATTCGAAGTTAAAAGACCGTCGTTCGGAGAAGCATGATGTCGAGAAGATCGTGACAGGCTTTGGAGTCAAATATGTGAAAGCTGACGGTAATGACTATGAGGACGTATACACAAAAGCATCTACTATCGTTGCTGACATGAAATCTGGCAAAGGTCCCGCTGTGCTCGAATGTATTACGTATCGTCATATGGCTCACAGCGCACCACTCTTCGATGATGCACAGGGGTATAGGGAAGAGGATGTTCTAGAGAAACGTCTGGAACAAGATTCTTTGAAGAAATTAAAAAATAAGTTATCAAAGGAGGGAATAAATGAGGTTGAATTTGTAGAAATGGAAAAAGAGGCCCGTGCTCGTGCAATAGAAGCTATTCATCATGCGGCAATTTCACCGTATCCACCAAAAGAAGATCTATATAAAAATCTCTATGTCTGAACGAATTATAAAATATACAGAGGCTTTGAAGGAAGCTACAGAACAGATGATGGAAGTTGATTCGTCTATTGTCGTTTTAGGTCTGGGAGTATCGTATAAAAATGGTGCTGACGGAACGACGGCAGGTCTCAAAGTAAAATATCCCGAGCGCATTTTCGACGTACCTGTTTCGGAAGCAGGTGTGACAAGTATGGCGGTTGGTGCGGCTATCAACGGACTACATCCTGTTGTTCATCACGGTCGTGTCGAGTTCGCATTACTCGCTGCCGATGCTATGTTTACTCAGGCTGCAAAGTGGAATTATATGTTCGGTGGAAGTAATCCTGTGCCCATCGTTATTCGAATCAATGTTGGTCGTCAGTGGGGTAACGGTCCACAACATACACAGGCACTTTACTCACTTTTTGGAAATGTACCGGGTCTCAAGGTGGTTATTCCCTCAAGTCCATATATGGCAAAAGGTTTACTCGTCTCTGCACTCAAAGAACAGAGCCCTGTGATAATTTTGGAACCACGTTGGCTTTTTAATCTCAAACAGCATGTCCCTCTTGAAGTGTTTTCTGTTGAGCTTCATAGGGCGCACGTAATCAATTCAGGTAAAGACATCACAGTTATTTCATATGGAGATGGGCTACAGGCTGCTCGCGAAGCGCTTGAACTTGTTGGTGACCACGTGAGTGTAGAACTTATTGATCTGGTAAGTATTAATCCGATAGATTATCAAACTATTATCACCTCAGTAATAAAAACTGGTGCCGTATTAACCGTCGATACAACCAACGAATCATTTAATGTAGGTTCTGAAATCATTGGAAAAATTGTACAAGAAGCATCGGTAACACTTACCAGGAAGCCGATGTCGCTCTCGTGTCCGAACGTACCATGTCCAACATCTACATCACTCACAGAATCTTATTACCCAACGAGAGTTGATATTGCGAACAGTATTTTGAAAGCATTCGATAAGCCATTACTTGATACGAATCTTACGTTTGAGGAATTACATATGGCACCAGCAAAAACCATCTAAAGTTACTTCATGAGCTTCTGATCCACAAAAATACTATTCACATACGTATCGGCATAGAGCACATATCCATTATTTAGAAGATATTCGGCAACCCCAGTTTCTTTCTCAAGCTTTCCATCTGAGTCATAACGTAACGTTTCGGAACAGATAACCTTCGGACGATACTTTTGCAGATTCACAGACTTAATAATTTCAAAATCATACCCTTCCGCATCAACTGAGAGAATGTCAGGCGCAGTTTCTTTGAGGTATTTCCCGATGAGGCCATTGACGGTGACCAGAGGAATCTGAACCACACTTTTTATTTCTTGTTTGCCGTAGTGTGTACCTTGAGCAGTATCATCCGCTTCTTCTTTTGAAAATGTATTAAGGTTGTGCGAACTCATTTTGTAGAAGTTAGCTGCAGCGCGTTCGGTAGGCCCAACTCCAACATTGAGGCATGTATCACGTTTTCGATTACGTTGAATGAGCTTGAAAAAAGTATTATCTGGTTCTGCACAAATACCATGGCCGCCTTTTGTGTAAAACAGATAGGTATTATTATTGAGAATGGGGTGATAGGTGCCTATATCTATATAGGTAGGCTTGGAAATACCTATCCCTGAAAGAAATGCATCAATAATGATGTCTTCGCCACATTGAGCGTAACTTTTCTTGTATTTACTTTTGAAATGATACAAAAAGAAGTTTTTGTAATTTCGTATGTTAAGGTATTTTTTGAAATTCATTAGTGTGGCAATGAAAGGATACTGAGATGTTTCTGAACAACCGTAGGAAGGATAGGTGCTTTACCGTGCTGCATGTAGTATTGTCGTTGAGCGGTCTCGAAGTCCGCTTCGGTCATTATTTTAACCAATTCTTTGAAGGTTGTCTTTGGTTTCCAGTTCAGAACTTTTTTGGCTTTCGCATAGTCACCAATCAAGAGATCAACCTCGGCTGGACGGAAATAACGTGGATCGATGGCGATAATAGTTTTGCCAGTATGCATATCAACACCGTGTTCTTTGGACCCTTTACCAACCCATTTGAGTTTGAATCCAAGGAGCTTGGCACACTCGTCAACGAATTCCCGTACCGTATGTGTTTCGTTAGTCGCCAATATGAAGTCGTCAGGTTTTTTTACTTGCATCATTTTCCACATACCTTCGACATAGTCTTTGGCATAACCCCAGTCGCGCTTGGCATCAAGATTCCCTAAATAGATTTTTTCCATCAGACCAAGACGGATTTTGGTAAGGCCAAGAGTGATCTTTCTAGTTACAAATGTCTCGCCGCGACGCGGGGATTCGTGATTAAATAAGATACCGTTGACCGCAAACATATTATAACTTTCACGATAATTCCGTGTGATCCAATATGCATATACTTTGGCACAGCCATACGGTGAACGTGGATAAAAAGGGGTAGTCTCACGCTGAGGAATCTCTTGAACCTCACCAAACATCTCTGAGGATGATGCTTGGTAGAACTTGGTCTTGATACCGCTTTCGCGAATTGCATCTAAGATACGGAGAGTTCCGAGTGCTACGACATCACTCGTATATTCTGGTTGGTCGAAGCTGACACGGACATGACTCTGTGCGCCGAGGTTATAGATCTCATCTGGTTTAATCTTTGCGATCAGGCGAGAGATATTGGAACTATCCGAAAGGTCGTTGTAGTGCAAGAATAGTCGGGTTTCTTTATCGTGCGGATCTTGATACAGATGTTCAATGCGTGCCGTATTGAAACTTGATGATCGTCTGATGAGGCCATGTACCTCGTAACCTTTATTCAAAAGAAATTCTGCTAGGTATGAACCATCTTGTCCAGTAATGCCGGTAATAATTGCCTTTTTCATAAGATTCGACCAGTATACATTTTGTGTTAGTATAGGTCTACTTGACGTAAACCTATCATGTATTCTATTACAGCAATCATGTCCAAAGCTTTCAAGGCTTTGCGTGAACAACCCTATTTCTCTGCATTTGTTGCGTGTCTCATAGTGCTTGCGACCATATCTGTATTCGCTCGACCTCATGTCATAGATGGTGATGCGGTGACGTATGTCGATGCGATCAAAGTTCTCAATGGTGCACCACTCGACGAATCTATCGGCATGCATACGTATGTGATCCATAGAATCATGACCACATTCCTCGGTCTAGAAATTATCAACGGTCTATCCTTCGTTTTTGGAAGTATTGAAGTGGCATGGCTTGTCTGGGCTACAATACTGTATTTATTTGTAAACATTCTTTTTTATAAGCTGCTCTTGCAAATGTTCGAAAGTGCACGTACTGCTCTTGTTGGAGGACTCTTCTTTGCAGCAAACTACGCCATGTTGATATTTGGCCTGACCTATTTTATGGATATTGGCGGATGGTTTTTTTATATATTTTCAATTTATTTTTTATATCGATATATTCAGACTGATAATACAAAAGATCTCTGGGTGGCAGTACTCGCTATGTCCGTCGGGGGATTCTTTAAAGAGAATGCGCTCGTTGCTTATGTACCACTGTTCCTGATAGTTTTTTATGAGAACCGATCTTCGATGATGATGTTTCTTCGCAAGATAATTCCGCTCTCGATTGTTGCAGGGTTGCCATTTATTATTCATCAGATTGTGGTGTATATCGCGTACGGAGAGCATTATCTCCACTGGGTATCTATCAATAAGACAGCATATATCTACGGATCTCGTATCGTTGAATATGTAAAAAGTTTCGGTTCGCTTCTTAATTTTCTGGCACCTGTGTCACTTGTTGGGTTATGGGTTGTGGTCAGAGAATATGTTTCTTCCTGGAAAATTGACAAACGCTTTGTATTTATTGTAGGAGTGTTTATTTCATCTGTACCGGCTGTCATGTGGCCAGGTATCACTCAGCGCGTGCTCTTCATGGTTGTTCCAGGTCTGGTGATACTTGCTTGTTTTGCAATCAAGAGATACGAGCACTATTGGTATGCCTTTATACCACTGGTAATTATATATGCTCTCATGAGTATATATATGGATTCATTTGTGCTTAACTTTGTTAATCTTCCATTCTGATATGAAAACTTTTCTGATTTGCATCGCAATCGCATTCGCCTTATTCATGGGGACGTATCGACTCGTTGAAACTCCTCCGACCTGGATGGATGAGGGAGCTATTGTGCAAGTTGCAATGAATTTGGCTACACAAGGGACATATAGCTATCAAGTGGCGCCAGATACATTCATATCGGCAGGATTTCTTACGACAAGTTATCCGCTTATTTTTCCACTGGCAATTGTTTTCAAAATATTTGGCGTAGGACTATACCAGGCTCGTACACTCATGGTCCTTTTTATAATATTGTTTATCGTAGTAGCGTACCGGCTTATTAAGGAAGAGGTACGAGATGGTCGTTCCATTATTCCGGCACTATCTTTATTGCTTTTGGTTAGTTTCGCGCCAATCTATGGTCATGGTAAAAATGTGCTTGGTGAAGTACCTGGACTAGTATTTTTTCTTTCGATGCTCTACTTCATCTCGCTTATGGAGAAGGGGAGTATTCGCTGGGGAACCGCATTGGCCGCTGGACTATGTGGAGGATTGGCTATGGCAACTAAGCCGATCTATCTCATTGTTGTACTTCCTGCGCTCATACTCACAATGTTTTGGTTTTTTCGTATACGTTTTCCATTCCGAAGAAGAATTATTTTTATTATGGGTTGTATTGCACCATTGGTATGTTGGGTTGTAGTACGTTTGATGAGTGACATGGTTGTGCCAGGTATTCTGTTGGGTAATCCAGATAGTATTTCTACGTTAGCTCTCGTAACACAGAATATCAAACGTTTTGTTTCGGAATTTCAGCCAATGTATTTTCTGGGACTCATGCTTGTGTGGTGGACATCAATATATATACGTCAAAGACGTAATAGGATATTAACTACAGTAGAATGTATTGCTGTTATATTCTCTTCAGTTAATCTGTTTGCATATGTCGTAACTCTCGGTTACTACAGATATTTTTTCCCTGGTGAGATAGTTGCAATTATATTTTTTGCAAATTCATTACGATACGTTTTTGACGTAATTACATTACGTATCTCATGGATGGATTCTAGATTTTTCTTCGGCACTGTAATAATACTTTTGTTGTTTCAGTCATACCAGACTCTATTTAATTCATGGATTTCTGAATATAAGGATAGTAATCGTTCTGCTCTTCTGTCTCAGAATGTAGGATCCTTACCTGTAGAAAAGACGATACTTTTCTATAATGTACCAGAGGCCGTATCCTTCCTGAGTCATGAAAATTATTTTCAATATCTCAGGTTTGCGGATAGTGTAGTCCTTGGTGAAAATAATATACTCCTTTTAGAAGCTGGAATACCAGACACGATCCTTGTGGATCAAAAATTTGATCCTACTATATTGCCGCGAGTATACATCGAGAAGGTCCGTTTCGATAAATACACCCTTTTTGAAAAGAATGATAAACTATACTAATCATAAAACTCTATGACGCATACAGCCGTTACTTTATCGATCGTGTTACCTGCTTATAAAGAAAAGCAGAATCTTGCTATTTTTATTCCACAGATTGAGACAGAATTCAAAGATATATCATTCGAGATAATTGTAGTTGATGATAATTCAAAAGACGGCACTCGTGAGCTAATCGATGAGTTAAAAAAGACATATAGAAACATAACTCTTCTAGAACGACCTGGTCTTTTGGGTATAGGCTCTGCGCTTCGTGATGGATACAATATTGCACAAGGGGAATACATAGTATCTTCCGATGCTGACCTCTCGTTTTCAACGACAGACATGCGCGCCTTGTTCACCAAAATACAGCAAGGTTTCGATCTTGTGTTAGGTCACAAAATATACGAATCAACTAAAGATCAGAAAAAAACAATCAAGGTGTGGTTCGAAACATATTTTTTTAGTTTAGTATCTAATCTTATTATTCGCACATTAAGTGGCATCAAGTTGCGAAATTATAATACAGATTTTCGTATCATACGTGCTTCGACATGGAATAAAATCAAGACAGTTGAAGATCGACAATTTTTCTTATTTGAAACTATATATCGTAGTAAGTTGGTAGGTGCGCGTATTACAGAAATTCCTGTTATATTTTATTTACGCAAGTACGGTGAATCAAAAGTTAATTTCTTCAAACAGGCTCCAAAATATTTTATCAAACTCGTTCATACGATCTTCTTTAGTAAGTAGTTACTTCATCATCATTTTTGATGATGGTATGAATTGCATTTAATTAACTATCCGAATGTTGGTATTCGTTGCGTGAAGTCCGTGAGTATAATATAGTTGATTGGCCATGAAAAAATTACTCCTCAGTATTCTCAAGTTTTTTGGTTCAATACTTCCGCAGACGGTTCCCGAGTTGATATATACCAGTCTTCCACGCTTTATAAAAAAGCCTGTTAATGCGCTTTTATCGTCTTCCATACCTGAATATGTGAAGGTTGGTAATGTAAATGTTGCACTCAATAAGCAGGATCCAGTTGTAAGTGGTGCACTCATGTTAGGTGTGTACGAAAAGCACGAATTAAAACTGTTGCAAGAGAAACTCAAGCCAGGAATGACGGTAATTGATTTGGGTGCAAACGTTGGTCTATACAGTGCCTTGGCGGCTTCCATTGTAGGTAGTTCAGGTAAAGTTTTTGCGTTCGAACCAGATAAGGATAATTTTAGTTTCTTACAAAAGACAGTTGTCAAAAACAACCTTTCAAATGTTG
>CALREM010000002.1 GCA_943355185.1 Candidatus Nomurabacteria bacterium
AGGTCGTTATAAGGCGCGAAGCATAGAATCAAAAGTGCGTATTTTGATCGTACCTGGTCATGAACCGACCGAGGGGGGTACATCGTTCGATATTACTAAGGAAAGGGAAATCGTGGTCTTGTTGGCAAAAGAGCTCAAAACATTTTTACAGAAGAATAGTCGCTACGAAGTCTTTGTGACTCGGGACGAAAAAGGGTGGACTCCGGAGTTCTTTGAGTATTTTGAAAAAAATTGGGAGGAGATCATCGCGTGGCAGGACTCACGGAAGAAAGAGGTTAGACGTCTGATCGAGTTGGGTGAATTCGAGAGATTGATTCCTTTGGTGGAACACACAACCGCTCCAACCGAAATGGCGATGCGCCTGTACGGTATTAATAAGTGGAGTAGTGAAAACGACATGGATATTGTGATTCATGTGCACCTCAATGATTATGTGCGTGCCAATCGCTTGGAATCTGGCATTCATTCTGGCTTCGCGATCTACGTTCCGGAAAGTCAGTACTATAACAGTACTACTACGAGTGTATTGGCAAAAACTATTTTAAAGAGACTTTCCAAATACAACCCGGTTAGTAATCTACCAGGAGAACGAGGGGGTATTATTGAAGATCAGGAACTAATTGCTGTTGGTTCCTACAATACCTCTGATGCCGCAAGTATGCTTATTGAATACGGATATATCTATGAGCCTCAATTTGTAAATCCGGAAACTCGTGGTCTAGCAGTAAAAGATTTGGCATATCAGACCTATATTGGCTTACTCGATTTCTTTGATTCAACCAGTGCAACCAATGTGGCACGTTTTTATGACACCGTGGCACTTCCTCACGAGTGGAGAGAGAAGATTGTAACCAAAACCCCAGAAGGTTCCGACGTCTTTGCATTACAAACCGCGTTACTTCTTGAAGGTGTTTATCCTCCTGGTGATAAAAGTAAGAATGATTGTCCACGCACCGGTAGACTTGGTCCGTGCACCAAGCGCTCATTGGGTGATTTTCAAAAGAGATACAACATTACTGGTGAGACCAATATTGTTGGAGATAAGACTTTAGAGAAGCTCAACGAGAGGTACGGTAAGGGGGTATTCTAAGAGAGGAGTTTGGTAAGTTCTTCGTGGGCGATACGAGCGTCACTCCACTCTATTTTTGTGCCATGTGGTCCCATGATAAAAGGATCGGTACCTTTGCCAGTAATAAGAACGGTATCTCCAGTTTTTGCACGAGTGACTGCTTCGCGAATAGCTTCGCGTCGATCGAGAATGATCGTAGGAGTCTGTCCCGTAATACCTTTGGCCACATCATCGATAATTTTCTTTGGATCTTCATCGTACGGATCTTCGTTGGTCAGAATAATTTCATCACAATGAGCATCGGCGATGCGTCCCATCTCGGCACGTTTCCAGGTGTCACGGCCACCGCCCGTACCCCCAAGTACACAAATGTTTTTTGAAGATTGAAAGACTTGATAGAGTTTTTCGAGAGAGTCAGCAGTGTGAGCGTAGTCGACAATGACGGTGAAGTCTTGTTGAGCGTCGATCTTTTGAACACGTCCTGGAATGCCATTACATTTTTCTATAGCACGAACAATGACATCATCTGAAACTCCTTGAGTCCGCGCAGCCGTGACCGCTGCTAGAATATTGTAAAGATTGAACAGTCCGGAGAGGGGAGAAGTGATGGAACGTCCCGCATGAGTAAACACAATCCCTTCTTTTTTAATCTGGTATGGTTCGGCATCTTTGAGGCTAAAGGTATTTTTAGTATCAGAATCACATGCCAGGAAATGAGAACTCTCTGGATCGTCAGCATTGGCGATGAGGGTGCGATTTGATTTGCGCGAACGAACGAGTGTGCGACAAATGCTGAGTTTGGAATCGCGATACTTTTCGTATGAACCATGAGCCTCGATGTGTTCAGGAGAAAGGTTAGTAAAAATGAGGGCATCGAGATCGATGAAGCGATGACGATGGAGGAGTGCGCCCTGAGATGTCATTTCCATAATGACATAGTTGCACTGCGCATCGACTGCCTGACGGAGAAGATGTTGGATAAAAAAGCGTCCGGGCATACTCATCTTGTACAGATTTTCAAAAGATGCGCCGCCGATTTTGAACCGAATCGTATTCGACAGAGCAGTTTTGTAACCAGCTTCTTCGAGAATGGCATTGAGTATCTCAACGGTCGAACTTTTGCCTTTGGTGCCTGTGACTGCAATGATTTTGATATGACGAGAGGGGAGGCGATACCAGAGCGCTGCAGAAAGTGACATACTCCAGTGATATGCGGGCTGCAATGAGTGAAAAAGCTTTAGAGGTATATACGGACGGATTTTTCCCAGAAGAGTATCGATCATGAATTTAGTTTAGCATCTTAAGTGCCGCTTTTACTTTGGCGCTGGTATCCGTAAGAGTCTTATCTATTTGCTTGAGGGCATCACGAGCTTCGCCCGCGTCATATCCAAGAGAGACCAGGGCGGCAATAGTGTCAGCATCACTCGACATTTCTGCCCTGAGTTCACTGGTTGGGGTACTATCAATACCACCAAGTTTATCTTTGAGTTCGAGTACAATTTTCTCAGCAGTCTTCCTGCCAATACCAGAAACTTTGACCAAATGGGATGTAGAACCGGTACGAATAGCGCTGGCCAATGTTGTTGCATCTACTAATGAAAGGATATTGATAGCTGATTTGGGACCGATACCTGAAATGGTAATCAGAAGCTCAAAGAAATCACGTTCTTTTTTGGAAATAAAACCATAGAGATCAAGGGCAGTTTCGCGGACGGCCAGATACGTCCATAGCGTAGCTTCGGTGCTATTGGAGAGGGTATGGAGGGTATCATCAGTCACAAATGCCTTGTAGCCAACACCACCAACGTCGATAACGACGTATTTGTCAGCGCATTCGAGTATTGGTCCCCGGAGTGAAGCGATCATGGCTTCGATTATACAACAGCTTTACTTTATCTGCTCAGTATGTTAATTTCTGTACACATACATATATGGCTATTACCTCATCAGCAAAAAAAGCGTTCCGTGCTTCCAAAAAGAAGCGTGTTTTCAATTTGCGCCGCAAGAGTGCTATCGAAAAGCAGCTCAAGGATTTTCGTAAGCTCATGACCACAAAGAGCAAGGCAGAAGCTACAAAGCTCATCCCTGGCATATATCAGGTTCTCGACAAGGCAGTAAAGACAAACTACATCAAGGCAAACACCGCAGCCCGCCTCAAGTCACGCACAATGGCGGCGCTGAAAAAATTAGTGTAAAGTAATTTCATTGCCCTCGTCGTTCAACGGATAGGACGCAGGATTGCGGATCCTGCAATCGTGGTTCGATTCCACGCGAGGGCACCCGACGCAAGAAAGCACCAGAATGACTGGTGCTTTCTTGCGTCGCTGGAAGCATTGTGTGGAATCGGCCCTGCTTAAATAGTTCCCTCAAAGATTTTAATTTGATACACTATAGCTCATAGTATGAGCAAAAGTTCTCGTTCTAAAAAAAGATTTCGTCTCAAGGCGTTCACTCTCATAGAGCTTCTAGTAGTAATGTCGATCATATCTCTTTTATCTAGTGTCGGGTTGGTATCAGTGTCGCAAGTTAGAACGAAAGTGCAAGTCAGTCGCGCGCAGCAGGAGATGCGGCAGATTGTGAATGCTATTACCATCGCTCGAGATCAGAGCGACAAGTTGATGTGGGAGATAGATTCCGGTGCGCCGATGTTTGCTCAATTTTCATCAGCCTGCACCACTGCGTGTCTTCCCGAATGTTCCTCTCCAAATGATCTACGAAATACTTCCGGTACCTGTTATACCTTGTGGTCCGGAGTGCTCGACGCTATTGAAGCAAACAGTGGCGGTATTTTTCCAAATCTGGACATCTTCAGAAGAGATGTGTGGGGAAGTCCGTATGTGATTGATGAAAATGAAGGTACAAGTGGATACCAGTGCGGCACAGACTATATTCGTTCTGGTGGACCGGATGGTATACAGACAGGTGGTGGTGATGATGTTGTTTTGAGAGTACCTTTCAGATCGTTGGGCAAAGTGTTTCCGCTGGCTGATCCGGGTGGCGGCAGTGTTCCAACATACGCACTGAATCTTCATTGCCGATGCGATCAGCCAGAGATTTGTACGCCAATATAACATCCTTGAATCTATCGTTAAAACCCAACTCTTTCTAAAAGAAGTTTTAACAAAGGTTCACGATGTTCGGTTTCAGCAATATACTTGAGCATAATCTCACGAATTTCCTCAGGGTCTACTTCGTCGATATAAATGACAATAAGCGGCATGAAGACTTTGCGGGACTTGATGAGGAGTCGATGGGGAACGTGGTCATGAGGAATACAAAAAGACTCTAGGGTTAGGAAAGGGTAAAGAGTGTCGTCTGCTCGTATACCACGATCGTTGATCTCGTAGGTCACTGTGTGAGCTGGGTGTGAAGCATGCAGAACAAGTGCAGCGGCAGCAACGATGATAAAGAGTCCGGTAATGACTTCACCGAACATGAAAGAGACTGCAGCAAGAGCGAGAGTGATAATGCCGACCACCCAGTACCAGTCAGTTCGTTTTTCCTTGTGGATATGAGTTGGTGCTTGCCAGGTAATGAGAGGTTCTGTAGCCATGCGTGTATTATAGCATCATGTGTAAAATCAATTGAAAAAACTGTGAACATGTGACATCATGGCCTGATAGCAAGGACGGGTGGCTGAGCGGTTTAAGGCAACAGTCTTGAAAACTGTCGTCCTCGCAAGGGGACCGTGAGTTCGAATCTCACCCCGTCCGCAGTGAATGAGCGAAGCGAAATATGAAAATCCTCGGCATTGATTACGGTACAAAAAGAATCGGTATAGCCATGTCAGATGAGATGGGGCAGTTTGCGTTCCCATTGCTTGTTCTCGATCAGTCCAGTTCTTTAGCGGCTGAAATCAAGGAGATTGCCAAGGCTCACGAAGTGCGCGATATTGTTATTGGTGAATCAAAAGATTATAAAGGTAAGGCAAATGAGTCTCTTGCTGCCGCAACCAACCTCAAAGAAACCTTGGAAGACGCAGGCTTTGCGGTACACTGGGAACCAGAATTTATGACCAGTATGCACGTTGAGCGTCTCCAGGGTAAAAGCGATCTGACCGATGCGTCTGCTGCAGCTATCATTCTACAAAGTTTTTTGGATAAGAAAGCTCATGCAAACTATGTACAGGAAGACGAGGAGCCTTCGCGCGCGGAATAACGTATAATCACCCCATGATCTCTTACGATGAATTTAAAAAAGTAGAAATTCGTGCCGGCAAAATCCTGTCAGCCGAGAAAATTCCCGATACTGATAAGTTACTCAAGCTCTCGGTCGATTTTAACGAAACTGCACAAGTGGCAGCGCTAGAACCAGAAGGAGTGCCGACAATGGTTCCGAAACATCGCACCATTGTTTCTGGTATTGCTCTTTATTTTCCCGATCCTCAAACCTTGGTAGGAAAAACCTGCATGTTCGTGACCAACCTCGAGCCCCGAGTTATTCGAGGACACGAAAGTAATGGCATGATCTTCGCTGTGTCCGGTCCCGACGGTGCATTTTCATTACTCGAACCACAGGTGCCAATCCCACCAGGTAGTCTCGCTGGATAATTATTATGGAATTTCTTCACACACTTCTTGATCCAAGCAGCATCATTCCGACCATAGGAACGCTCGGAGTTATTGCTATTGTTTTTGCGGAGACCGGACTTTTCTTCGGATTCTTTTTGCCGGGAGACTCACTCCTTTTTACGGCAGGATTTTTTGCATCTCAAGGGTATGTTTCATTGCCGTGGCTTTTGATCGGAACATTTCTAGCCGCTGTTGTAGGGGATACTGTCGGATATGCTTTTGGAAAAAAGGTGGGCCCAGCCTTATTCACGAAGGATGATTCGATTTTCTTTAATAAAAAATATATTCTCCGCGCGCAGGAGTTTTATGAAAAACATGGCAAAAAAACCATTATTTTGGCACGTTTTGTACCGATCGTACGCACATTTGCTCCGATTGTAGCCGGTATTGGTAACATGAATTATCGTACGTTCATATCTTTCAATATTATAGGTGCATTTGTGTGGACATGGAGCATGTTATGGCTTGGGTATGGACTCGGGTCTCTGATTCCAAATCCGGATAAATACGTCCTCCCGGTGGTTATTGTAATTATCTTAGTGTCAGCATCCCCAGCATTACGAGAAATCTGGAAAAATAGAAAGGAACTGATGGGTAACTAAGCGGGGAGAACCTCATTTCTGTTTTTTGCTATAATGTGGCCATGCACACGTCGTCGTTCTTCCATTTCTTTCCACCGCCAAAGTTTCTAGTCATGAAACATGCAGGTTTGGATATTTCAGATGACGCTCTGTATTCTCTCGAATACGGCCGTCCGTCTCGATCTTCGGGTTGGAAAGAGACCGTGGGAAAGTTCGGATCAGTTGAAGTTCCTCCGGGTTTGATTCAGGCAGGGGATATAAAAGATGAGGCTAAACTCGTTGAACTTCTTACTGTTTTGGCAAAAAAGACCAATCTCTCGTATGTAAAAGTTTCTGTTCCCGAAGAAAAGGCATATTTATTCCAAACCAATGTCCAAGGAAGTACCATCGATGAGATTCGTCAGAATATCGAATTCAAACTTGAGGAAAATGTTCCTTTGGCGGTAGCAGATGCGATTTTCTATTATGATTTGCTACCACTCTCGGTAACTGGTGGAGTGTTGCGTGCCAGTGTTTCGGTTGTACCACGAGCCTATATCGAACATTCCATCGAACTGCTTTCTCGGGCTAAACTGTTTCCAATTTCGTTTGAGATCGTACCAAAGGCAATTGCGCGGGCTATTGTAGAATCTAATTCTGACAAAACAATCCTGGTGCTCCATGTCATGAATCGCAAGACGGGTATATATATCGTGTCTGGTGGAGTGGTCTCATTTACATCAACGATAACTTCAGGTAGCGGTACCCCGACTGAAGAAGGTCGTCCCTCATACACCAGTTTGTTGGTCAAAGAAATTGATCGAGTATATTCATACTGGTCTTCCCGGGAAGGATTTACTTCTTCGATCAGTCAGATTGTATTGGTTGGTAAGGAGGCATCTGCTTATGAGAATGTTATCGTGGCGGCTGTCCAAGGCGAGAATGTTCCCGTGGTGGTCGCAGATGTGTGGAAAAATACCTGCGACCTGAATTGTTATGTTCCGCCAATTTCAAAACCCGATTCGCTTGAGTATGTCGTAGCTGCCGGTCTGGCAATGGGTTCTTAATTATATGCAACACACACTTCTTCCTATCAAAGAACGTACAAACCTTCGCCGAGAATATCGGACTCGGGTAGTCATTATATTCTGTTTCTTATTGTCATTGGCTGGTCTTATTGGTGCCGCAACTCTATTTCCTTCATTTATTTTTGCCTTGAATGAAGAGCAGTCCCAAATTGAATTGTTGGAATCTCTGAAGAAAAATAAAGATGAGAGTGGGGTAACTACGTTGGAATTGGATTTCCAGCGCGATAATGCTCTGATCAATGCCCTGAGTGTGACCTCAAAAGTTCCTCGTTCCTCGGTTACAATTCAAAGTATTGTTGGGGTACGGAAAGAGGTCAAGCTGAAATCTGTAGTGGTCGATACTCCGACGGAGGATAGTTTGAGTATTGTTATCCAGGGTGTTGCACCGAATCGTGATACATTGTTGGCATTTAAAATTCGATTGGAAGAATTGGTACCAGGGGGAAGTGTCGAGCTCCCGGTTTCTGATTTGGCAAAAAGTAAAGATCTCCAGTTTTCCATGAGAATTACCCAAACATTCAAATGAAGAATACTCCTCACCATACAGTCTTGTTGATTCTTGCAGTATCAGTGACCTTATTGGTCGGTGCAGTCTACGGCTACATGCATTATGTGGTCAAGATTTCGATCAACCGAGCTGCTACTGCACGCGACATTGTGGCATTGGAAAAAGCAAATAAAGGTCGTGAACAAGGTGTGCGTGCCTTGCATGAACGTACGGCGACAGATCGAGCATCATTATCGCAATTCTTTATACCAGCGGATCGAGTCGTTGAATTTATCGAATCAATCGAAGCGCTTGGTCCACAAACCGGAAGTGTGGTGAACTTGTCTTCAATTGACGATATTCCTCCGGGTCAGATTGAGGGAAGTAAGTACGGTTTGGCTCGGGCGCATGTAGAGGCACGAGGATCGTGGTCATCCATCATGCGTGCCCTGTCTCTGGCTGAAAATTTTCCGTATGGAATTTCAGTAAAAGGTACACGGGTTGATTCCGGAGGTTCGGCTGGAGGATCATCGTGGAAAGCAGAGTTTACATTGGAAGTGCTCTTATCAGATCCTTTGTCATCTACTGCAGAAACCCCTTAATATATGAATCTCTTCAAGAAAAAAACAGCGCCTCATAACATTATGCTTCTTTCCACCCGAGGTAGTTTTTTTCATCGCATGGGGAGGGATTATTATGTTGATTGGGGATGGATGCTGGGAATGGTATTTATCATCACTCTCATATTTATTGGACTGGGTGCCTATGTCTATATGAATATCGAGAGCCGTTTGTCGGAAGCCTCAACGCTCGATACTGCCAAAAAACCTGAAACGGTTGATGAGCAGAAGTTGCAGGTTATCATCGAACAGTTTTCCGCGCGTGCTGCCGAGCGCGCCATCTTGCTGAAAGGGTATGGTGGGTTCGGTGACCCGTCGTTGTAAAGTGAGGGAAGTGTGCTATTTTGTATCTGTAGTGAATGGTGTGATCCAATTGCCCTCGTAGTTAAATGGATATAACTGCGGACATGAAGCCGGTTTTTTTAACATATAGATAAGTTGTGAGTGATATGCCCTCGTAGTTAAATGGATATAACTGCGGACTTCTAAGCCGTAATTCGTGGTTCGATTCCACGCGGGGGCACTAGAAAGAGTGAAAAGGGTAATTTATAGATGCAGGATTCGACTCCTACGGAGTCGGTACAGGCTTCACATTTTTTCATCCCGATATTCATCGGGACTCAAAAATATGTTCAGCCTTTTCGAATCCTAAGATGCGACGTGCGCAGGCACGTCGCTCTCGGACTACTAAATGTTGTGCGCGATGCAGGATTCGAACCTGCGACCTTCGCTGTGTAAAAGCGCTGCTCTACCAACTGAGCTAATCGCGCATAGTTGAACGTAACTTTGCGCTGACTTACAGATTAGCGTATATTCATCATATGAGCAATAAAGCCATCCCTAATATCGCGATTCTCTATGAAGACGCCCATTGTGCGGTTATCAACAAACCGGCAGACCTTATGGTGCATTCAAACGGCAAAGAAGACGGTCCTTTTCTGACTGATTGGATTATTGAGCATTTTCCTATGGCCAAAGGGGTGGGGGAACCGGCGCGATCTGAGGCCGGGGTGGATCTAGATCGTTCGGGTATTGTGCATCGCTTGGACCGTGATACGTCTGGCGCACTGATTGTCGCCAAGACTCAAGAAGGTCATGCGTGGCTGAAGAAACAATTTCAAGATAGAACCGTTTTCAAAAAGTATCTGGCTTTTGTCTGGGGAGAGATGGAAGAGGAGTTCGGCACGATCAGTCGTGAGATTGGACGCAGTGGCAGTGATTTCCGTAAGTGGACTGCGCAGCGTGGTGCTCGTGGTGAAATGCGCGATGCAGAGACCTATTGGACACGCATTTGGACTGGCATATCGGAAGGGAATCCTGAAGAACGCAAAGATGGTATTGGGAATAAATTTTCGTTACTTGAAGCAGAGCCAAAGACTGGCCGCACACATCAGATCCGTGTGCATTTTAATGCTATATATCATCCAGTTGTAGGGGATAGTCTCTATGCACCAAAGCGTCCATCT
>CALREM010000003.1 GCA_943355185.1 Candidatus Nomurabacteria bacterium
CGCAATTTTGAAATATAACCACGAATACCTTCGACTTCATCGTAACTACTGGTGATCGGTCCGATGCAATGCACCCTTTCTCTGGGAATATTGCACATGTCGAACACTCGTAATTTCAGGTCCCTTTCACGTTCCCAGGCACCTTCATATGCCGCTGAAAAGATGATGTGCTCAACCTCTCTATCATCGTAAAGGTGTACCGCGACAAAGACTGAAGTCTGGGTCATTTGCGTCAGTCTCGAAGCATCTGACTTCAAACAATAGGACGGAATAAAAGCGACCTGTATACCATTCACTCGTAACCTTTCTTATTTGTATGTCAATTTATTCGCAAAATGACAGTGGTTTTACTACACAAAACCATATCACAAATTTTAATAAAAAGCAATCCCTAGGCCTACCCTAGAGTAGGCCTAGGAAATATCCTACTTCGCCACCTGAACAGCGTCGTCAAATGCAATAGAAAGGAGTCTCGACGCGCTATCCGCACCGACAGTAACACCGTATATCACTCCAGCACGAGACATGGTTTCGCGGTTATGGGTAATCAGAATAAGTTGAGAATGCTTTGAAAGACTCTCGATCATGTCACCATATTTTTTGGAATTAGCCTCATCAAGTGCTGCATCGGTTTCATCAAGGATGATGAATGGCGGTGGATTAACCTGAGAAACCGCAAAGAGTAGCGCGATCGAGGTCAGTGCTCTTTCGCCACCGGAAAGCATCATCAAACTTTTCACCTTTTTCTTTGGCAAACTCACACTAACTTCCAAACCTTCTGGTCCTTGCTCTTCCCCACCCACAGAAACAGTATCGTATTCCGACATGCCGCCACTGGACGAAACACTTTCGCGCAACATGTCTCCCAAATCCTCTCCATCCGACTTCTTGCGACGACGCGCCTCAGTTACCACCAATAGTTCCGCTTTGCCGCCACCAAACATCAGAGAGAAGAATTTCTGGAATTCGGAATTAATTTTTACAATACCACTTTTGAATTCCTGATCGAGACGCTTATCCAATTCTGAAATAAGGTTGAGTAGTTCCTTACGGGCAATCTCAAGATCAGTCAACTCACGCGCCAAAAATACATCACGCTCTTCAGTATCACGACATTCTTTGAGAACTTCATGACTACCACCTGCACCTGCGTCTTCCAAACGAATTTTTATTCTCTCAATCACATGACGACGCTCTTCTTGAGCCTGACGGTCAGAAAGAACTGATGTTATAGAATAATGAATCGCATCACGTCCTGCCATGATTCCCGCTTCGCCCAATTCTCTTTTGAATGCCTCCTCGATACGCACCAATGTTCCCTGCTGAGTTTGTAAGGCAGAAATGGTACTGCGCACTTCATTTTGTCGGGCAATAATCCGGAATACGTCTTTCTCTGCTTCACGGTTAGTATCTTTTTCTTTTTCAATTGAATACTTGAGTTCCTGATACTGGCGAATAAGTTTCGATTCCTGTTCCGAAATGTCCGCATAGGCACGTTCACGAGCTATCTTGTCCTGCCCAAGTCTAACCGCATCTGCCTCCACTTCACCAATAAGAGAGGACTGTGTATTACCCCGATGACGTGTCACAAAATTTCGCAACGCAGACATAACTTCATTCCACATCATTTTGACATCATCGATGGCAGAAAAAGATTCCAGACTGGTAATCACTTCCTCAACATCTTTGAGGTAGACTGTTTTGAATTCATCACGCTTTTGCTTCTCAATCTCTTTTTCAATCACTCGCTTACCAGCGGCAATCTCCCCTTCGAGTCGTCCCAATTCGCGCATGATGGTGTCTTTTTGATCACGAGCAGAACTAATCTGTTTTTCCAAATCGAGAATCTCCTGACTCGTTTCATCCTGACCTTTGGAGGTGACCAAAATTTCTTTGGCCTGAATCAGCGCACCATCGAGTTCTACCATCTCTTTCTGCGGCCCAGCCAGCTCCTCGGCCAGACGCGCTTTCTCACTGCGAATATACCCGTCTTCCTGAGCAAAGTATTCTTGGTACAAGGTCACGAGTTCACGACGCATCAGATCGGCTTTCTCGATTTTCTCTACCTGTTTTTTAAGAAATTTAAGATGCGGTGCAATTTCACGACGTAGAGATTCCACCTGTTTCATATTCTCCTCAGTCTTTTCGAGTTTGCGAATACTTTCGAGTTTCTTCCATTGGTATATCTTGAGGCCGAGTGCATCCTCGATCATCTCACGACGTTCACGAATAGATGCAGAGAGGATACGATCAGCAGCACCTTGGGAAATTATATGGTGACCAGTTGCACCGATATGAGCACCAGCCAAAAGCTCGGCAATATCCTTGAGACGAACTTGACTACCATTGAGGAGATATTCGTTGGTATTGTCACGATGAACAATACGTTCGAGTGTCACTTCTTCAAAGTCGATACTCGGAAAAATGCGACGAGAATTATCAAAAGTTAATTTCACACCGGCACGGTTTGCACGAAGTTCGAACGATTGTTTAATGCCACCATTCCAAATCAGATCTTCACCGCGTTTGCCGCGAAGTGACTTGATCGACTGTTCACCGAGTACGAAACTAAACGCTTCAGCGACGTTTGATTTGCCCGAGCCATTAGGACCAACAATACCAGTAATAGGTGACGTAAAGTGAAGCGTTGCCTTTTTGGCGAACGACTTGAAACCAGTTATCTCCAATGACTTCAAATACATGGAGACATTTTAGCATATCGAGGTCCGACCTTGATATAAGAAAATAAAAAAAGTCCCGATGACCAAGAGGTATCGGGACTTGAAAAGTATACGAGCAAAACTTACTGAATACATTCAAGCTGCTGATCCTGTTCAACTGCTTGCACCGCAGGATTGGAGATACACGTTGGGCAATGAGGGTTAATACAGAGACAGGGTATCTTCCCAAACTGACAACGAGGTAATGTACTTGATGGAGAACTTCCATCGACCACTGATGCAGAGTGACCAGATGAGCCACTCATTCCAGGAATCACGGGTAGAGTAAACATAAGGAGAGTCGACCTTTTGTTTGGATTAAAGTTGAAAAAAGAACACTTCATTCATACTATAGCACTCCTCTCTATAAGTTATCACCACCCCTTCGCATCCAAAGCCTTCTCAGCCGCCTTTTGCTCTGCCTCCTGTTTGGAAGGGCCTGTACCCGTAGCAATCTGTACATCCCCGAGAAATACCCCGAGAGTGAACTGTTTGTCATGATCTGGGCCAACTTCTTTGAGGGTGCGATAACTAGGCGTAATACCAACTTTCTCTTGTGCCTTTTCCTGGAAACGACTCTTACCGTCGATCCAGGTTTTCTTTTTGACGATTTCCTCAATGTCGATGACGTGCAAAACTTTTTCTGAAATGAAATTCGCCGCAGTATTGTATCCACCATCGAGGTAGAGTGCACCGATGAGCGCCTCCATAGCATTTGCCAAAATAATAGAACGTGCACGACCAGTGTCCTTAGCTTCCCCTTTTGAAAGTAAAATAAAATCATTGAGCTGCATACTTTCGGCAGCTTTGGTCAAACTGACCGTATTCACAATCGCCGAACGATAGGCTGTCAGTTCCCCTTCGGCCTTCTTTGGATATTTACGAAAAAGAAAACTGGTAACAACCAACTCCAAAACCGCATCTCCAAGAAACTCCAAACGTTCATTATGTTCAAAACCAGAACCTTTGTTTTCATTGAGATACGAACGATGTGTACATGCGGCACGCAAAAGAGAGATATCTTTAAAGGATACGTTGATACGCTCAGCCAGTTGTTCGAAATTTTTAGGAATCATATTACTTTCCCTCTCCACTCAAGGTCGTGATTGCTTTGGTGACAATAGGCAAGATGTCATTATAAAAATTCAACTCAAGAATATCACCGAGCTTGAACCATTTTGCATCATCAAGACCCGGCTTTTGAGCCAAGGTTAATTTTTCAAAAGAGGAGCGTACGAGATAGTAATGAACTTGTTTGCGAATCTTGCCTAGCTCTGGATCATTGGCGATGTATTCATTATTGCCCAAATCAGCTTCGATCTCGACATCAAGACCTATTTCTTCTTTTACTTTATTGATTGTCCCTTCACGTGGATCGATACCTTCGGGAATTTTTCCTTTTGAAAGAGTCCAGTGACCGAAAATATCGTGAACAAACGCCAACATGACATCGTCGCCGTCGCGAGCATAGACTACTGCGCCACCCAAGTGTTGAATTGGCATATGTTCGTATGGAACTTCGGTTCTCTTTTTCTTTGCCGAAAGAGCTTCTTTGCCTGGTTCACCGAGTTCTTTGTAGACTGCCCCGAGTACTCCGTTTACAAAACGGCCACTCGTCTCCCCACCAAATGTCTTGGCAAGTTCGATCGCTTCGTTGATAGCTACTTTTGCAGGCACTTCACCACGATCAGAGAATAAAAGTTCATACAGTCCTAGACGAAGGACGTTTCGATCGACTGGAGATATCTTGTCGATTGGCCATTCGGGAGCAGCCTGGGTAATAATACCGTCGAGATCTTTTTTCTTGGCAACAATACCTTTGATGAGCTCTTCTATGAACGATGTATCTGTAAGACCAGGAGCAAATTCTTTGGCATTGCGGGTGATAACACTTTGAGCACCACCGTCTTGCTGACCACAAAAATCCCATTCAAAGAGTGACTGGAGGACGACTGAACGTGAAAGATGTCGATTTGCCATTGGTTTAAAGAGCGATGTGCATGGGGCCTTTATGATTCAAGATTCATGATTCAAGACTATTCTTAAACCCTCAATCTTACACCTTAGGTAGTACTACGATTATGCTTTTGCAACAGCAGCTTTTTTCTTTGCTTTTGCAGCAGCTGCTACAGCAACGTCGATAACCTTGCGGCCGTTGTATGAACCACATTGCATACACATTGCATGACTCTTGTGGAGTGCACCACAACTCTGACACTTTGAAACACGCACTGCGTCGAGCGCGTGATGTGAGCGTCTGTTATTTGTATGTGAGCGCGTTGAACGCATTCGGACTACCATGGCGACAGTATTACATATAGAGATAAAATTGGCAATATACTCTTGTATAAATGCAAAATCTCTGTTACATTTTCTGGCATACCGAAAGGTTTGTACTGTACAAGAAAAGGATACTCCGAGTTATTCGAGCACTAACGTGCTTGCGCCCATACTTCGTGTGGGCGCGGCGCTCGGAGTAAATAAATGAGCAAGCTCATTTATTTCTCCTCGCTTGCGCCCATAGCTCAGTTGGTAGAGCAGATCCCTCTTAAGGATAAGGTCGTAGGTTCGATCCCTACTGGGCGCACACATAGAAGTCGTGGATAGTGGTTAGGTAAAATAGACGTACCCATGTTACATTTTCTGTACTTGCCGGGGTGGCGAAATTGGTAGACGCACGTGCCTTAGGAGCACGCGGAGTAATCCTTGGAGGTTCGAGTCCTCTCCCCGGCACCCTTGACTTTTATGTCATAATAGTGTACTATTATATACAGCTTTTAGGGCTACTTTGATAACGAAATAACCACGGTTCTGCGATATAGATCGCGAACTACAACACAAAAGGAACGTAGATTATGGAAAATAGAAAGCAATTAGAGGTCACTATTGATCTCGAAAACTACACCGTGAATATCACAAATATTCCCGGCCTACACACGTGTCATATACGTGTACAGAAGGCTGAAGGTAGAGGGGTGCACAATCTTCTCAAAGGAGACGACCTGCCTGTAAAGGAAGGTGAGGTCACTTGGATCAAACTATTTGATCTTCACCCTCACGTTGACAATGGTTTACATGAAGGAGACTTCATTACCTTTGTAGTGGGACTCGATGAGAGTGGTTCCGAGATCGCCGCAGGTGATTCTGGACACTTCCATCTGACCGAAGGTCAGATGAAGTTCATCAAGAAGACTTACGCAACTAATCATCCTCCAGCTTCCCCTCTTTCACCTCGTGTGGAAGAAGTGGAAGATGCAGCAGTTGAAGCAAGTGATGATACTGATGAAGCGCGGAACATCCAAGCTTCACCAGAGATCCCTCCTGCCACTACTACGGATACTGATGTAGAAGAAAATCTAACTGAAGCAACTCCTGCAACGGAAGCTCCGGCGACAGATCAACCTCCGACACCTCCGGCAACCGTAGTTCCTCCCATGGCGACTCCCTCTCCCGAAGAAGTTGCTGCATATGCTCTCGAGCAGATGCAAAAACAACTTAAGGAAAAGGATGATGCTCATGTGAAGGAACTCGAGCGAGTTAAAGCAGAAAAAGATGCTGAACTCGAACGCCTCCAAAACGCGCGCGCCGCACAAACTAAGCAAGTAGCAGAACTGCAACGTGTTACATCACTCGCAGAACAGAAACTTGCCGCAGAGCGTGCGACACTCCAACGAGCGGAGAGAGAGCAGCGTCAAAGGCAAGAGCAGGAACAAGCAGCGAATGCAGAACGTCAAAGGTTGCACGAAGAAGAAATAGCGAACCTCAGACAGCTGCTTGCAGCTGTAGCACGTGTTCAACAAGCACAAGCTGCAAACCCTGCTCCTGCGGCGGCTGCGACTCAGACACCAACACCTCCGACAGCCGCAGCAGGTGCTGCAGCTACTGAACCTGACAATGGTCATCGGAGAAAGCCTCTGAAAGCTAGTTGGTTGAACGCATGGCTCAGGTGGAAACCGACAGGTAAAACTGTCCTTCTTATCATCGCCATTGTCCTGGCAGCAGGTTTCATCGCTTGGTACTTGATGTACCAAGGTAACCCGCTTGCCAAGACAAAGTCCCCTTCCCCTGTTCCTGATTTGGCAACAAATTCAGAACAGGATAAAGCGCTCCGGGAACAAGTACGTCTCCAAGAGGAAATCAATCGAATGAAGCTCGAGCGGGACGCTGCAAAAAAAGCAGCGACTCCTACAAGTCAGTCTCCGATCATTCTGGACACCGGAGACAAAACACCCACTGAGAAAGATACAGATCATTCTCTCGTGGCGCCTAGTAGCATCAGAGATGGGGCTCGGGCTAGCGTCAATATGCTGAACAATGGCACGTTTGGTGACAACGCTCGGATTGAGGTCAATAACAAGATCGATATCCAGGATAATCGCCAAGACAACCGCCAGTTCCATCTGGATCCAGATCGTTGGACTAAGGATTGGAATCCTACCCTTCCCTGGATAGAAGCTTCGGATCTGCCTTGTGGTTACTCCACAATCCTCCTTCCTCCGCGCGAGGTTCAAGGAATCAGACTAACTCCACAGTATGACGTGGAAGTGTGTAGTTATGACATGCCCGATATCGATGTGAAAATCGGCACGGCAACTCACTGCTATACCTACAGGGTCGGCCCCGATGGCAAAAAACTCAAAGGAAGTCAAATGAGGATTTGCCCCAAACCACATCAATCTGATGTATTGGTTGAAATACTGATGATTCCTCCCGGTGGATGTCAGCATCCTGATGGACATCCTCGACAGAAGTGATTAAATTCACACACTCACTCCGGCAGTTGCTCATGCAATTGCCGGATTTTTTATTACCTTGACTTTTACCTTATTTAGTGCTATTATAGTATGTAGGTAGAGCTTCACGAAACGAACGCTCATCGACAATTCATATAACAATTGAACCTCGAAAAGGGGTTCGCAACAATGAAAGAAACGAGAGATATGGAAACAGAAAAATCTGGTGTAGGTGTAGAAGAAAACACTACAGACAGTGAAGACATCTTGCGGGACATACGAATCACTACAGTGATGATCGTGGCGCATCTTGTCATAACCGCACTCTTTTGTTGGTTAGCAGTAACCATCATTGATCACACCCTTACCGGTGTCATCGTGGGAATTATTGCATGGTCTTTGATTCTCTTTAAAACACCCGTTTGGGATTGGTGTTTCATCAACACCAAGGCAAACTGGGTCGTCATTATGGCGAATCAAACAACCTACGACGTGGTTCCATCCAAACTCGCAGATCGAACGGATGTGGAATCATTTCCCTTACGTTCTATGCGAGAAGTTGGTCCAGGAATCCGAGGTAAACTACCTTGGGAAGTAAGAAGCGCTGAACTCAATCTCGAAAGCGAGATTGTCATTGGAAACAAAAGTAGTGGATCACCGTTAAAGTGTGTAACTGGGAATGAAATCGAAGTATTCGTTGTGTGGCAAGTCATTCTGACACCCCTCCGTGGATATCTCGTCAACTTCATTCGTCAAGATGAGACAGCTGTTAAAGCATACTTCAGCGGACAATTCGAACAGGCCATACTCACCTGGGTAAAAGGACAAGACGAAGGAGGTATTGCTGGTAAATTGAGTGACTTACGTCTTGCCTTTGAACATGTGTTTGGTGGTCCCAATGAAGTTCATCCGCAAGAACGGAAGAATGGAACATTTACTGGTGATCCTCAAATCAACAGTTACGCACGTAATGCTGAATTCCAACAAGCTGCTCAAGCGGGGCAAGTTGCCCAAAGGTTACAAGTCGTTGTTCAAACAGTAAATGCTGCATTTGGAGAAGGGGTAAAACCTGATCCAAATGTTGTATTAGCGGCAGCGGCTGGCTTAACCGGTAAACCCCTTGAAGGTGTCCTCATTATCCCCGGACTCACCGGCAAGGATCCTAAATCGATTGCAGCACTTGCAATGGCAGCTCAAAATAAACAGACTCAAAATAAAGGAAAATAACATGGCTTCTGGATTCCGTGGTAAACCTGGAGAGGGTAGCATAGACGCTGCACCTCTCAAAAAATCACTGCTCTGGATAGTGGTAGGCGGTATAGCCGTCGTACTACTGATCGTTCTTGCTGTCCATATGAAGCAACGACGACTGGAAAATCCATCAGGATCGGCGTTTGAGCTCAAGGTGCCTGCACCTCGGGTTCAAGCAACTCAAGGAGACTTTACTCTCACCAGTACGAATGAATGGCAAGGAGTCAGCTCCTTCGATCCAACCAAACGTATTGTGGGTAAGATGCTCACTCCGAACGTATGGAGACAAGTTCGATTGGACAAGGATGATGCACGAATATACACCTTGCCGCCGTCGAATCTGAGTACTGGACATGTTGAATTTCCAGAATTCAACACTATCGAATGGCGACTCCGTCCCGGAGATGCTGTTACTCAGGCATTACAAGCCTGGGAAAAAGTTGCTCGAAGATAGAGTAAAACGCACACAGGCTGCAAGTATCACTTGCAGCCTGTTTTTCTTCGCCTCGCCAAAGTTTTTACGGCGGCAGGCGTGCCTCGCCGTAGCCTTGGCGAAGGAGGGTTCGCCCTTTTTACCTAATCTACTTAAACTGCCACACCGTATTCGCAATAATATTGATGATAC
>CALREM010000004.1 GCA_943355185.1 Candidatus Nomurabacteria bacterium
GGAATCGGCATGCCCATCTGCCTTATCTCTGCAGAGCTTGCTTACAAGAGAATAGAACACATCAAGGATCCTGCGCCTCTCAAGGAATTGTAACTTTATCTAAAAAGGATAATAAAAAAGATGATCATTCCTGACACAGTGTTTATAATCGGGAAGTAAGTGTAAATCCGGAAGAGTTCATCATCGGTTGTTCGAAGCGACATTAACATAAAGCCGACATAGAAAAGTGCGAGGATGATGCTGAGGATGCCAAGGTAAGGAAAGGAGAGAATGCCAGAGAATGCATACAAGCCAGCGCAGAGCATGATCGTTCCTCTTTTCTGAAGCGTGGTGGCAATGGTTTTGAGTCCAGCATCGCTGTCTGCCTTAATGTCGGGTACGGCCGAGTATGCGTGCATTGCTATTGCCCAACACATACCCGCGAGTATACAAAGCACGAGTGCATCATTTGAATAATCTCGGTTCATAAGATCGGTAAGAAAAATATAGGAGAATGCTGCTGTTGCGATATAGTGTCCTGCACTGAAGATGCTGTCGAGGAAGGGCTTTGTCTTCGCTCGAATAGGTGTTGCTGAATAAAATCCCGCGAAGAAAAAGAAAGCTCCGAATGCAACGAGTGCGGCAATCGAAAGAGTAACGAATGCATAGAGAAGAAAGGGTAGAGATACAAGTGCGATATGAATGAGAAGTTTTTTCTGTTCCTCGGGCATTACCAGGGATTCGTAAGAAACTTTTTTGGGATTTAATTTATCGGTTTCGTAATCGTATGCATCGTTTATCCCATAAATATAAATATTTGCAGGATAGGTAAAGAACAAAAAGAACACAAAGCTTGGGATCAGATATGCTAGGGAATATGTTCCTTGTGCCGCCGCGGTAATACCGATGAGGTAAGGGCCCAGTTCGTAGATCCAGAATCTCGGGCGGCTGATGTTGAGGAGTCTTTTTAATTTCACAACAAAGTAAGTATAGCAGTTTAACCGTAAATAGGTTTGCTTAAAAGGTGGTATAATGATCTCATGATAAAAAAGAATATCATGTTTATTCTCGGTACCTCGCGTGAAGGCCGTTTAAGCGAACATGTGGCTCGTTTCGTATTCTCTTGTGCAAAGGAGCGCGACGACTTCACCCCTCTCTTTGTCGATGTGCGCGACTACGTACAAACAAGCACTGAAGGATTGGAAGAAGAAAAGCTAACAGCGTTGCGAAAGATGATAACGGAGGCAGCGGGGTTTGTTATCATTTCGCCTGAATATAATCACGGTTACCCTGGAGAACTTAAAATGTTTCTTGATAATGCCTACAAAGAATACGAAGGGAAGCCTTTTGCGATCTGCGGAGTCTCGGACGGGCCGGTAGGCGGCGCGCGCATGGCTGAAAACCTTAAACCGGTATTGTCCGCATTTCAGGCAATCATCATCAATGCGGCGGTGTATTTTGCATCCGTCAAAGAACTCTTTGACGAAGCGGGAAATATCAAAGAACCTGAAATGTGGAAAAGGAAGGTAAGTGGGATGCTTGATCAGGTAATAAAATATACGAATCACATATGAAAATCTCTATTATAGTTCTTGTGGTAATAGTAGTCCTCATTGTCGCCTGGTCGCTTGTCGGATACTTTATTTCAAATGCCGAGCAGACAAAATATTCGGTACTAACAAAAGTCGACGGTTATGAGATTCGTAATTATCCGGCCCATATTGTCGCTCAAACAGTTGTCGAGGGCACCAGTATTAATGGTGATGCGTTTAATAAGGGATTTGCTATCATCGCCGGCTATATATTCGGAGGCAACGTCAAAAAAGAAAGCATCGCAATGACTGCACCAGTTGTTGCTCAAGGATCGTCAGAAAAGATTGCAATGACTGTCCCGGTGACAGCAAGTGCGACAGGCACTTCGCAGGTGGTCTCTTTCGTCATGCCAAGCGGATATACGCTACTGACTTTGCCTACTCCTAACGACTCTCGAATAAAGCTTGTCGAAGTGCCGGAGCAGAAAATAGCGGCATTTAGGTTTTCCTGGTATAGGACTGATCCTCGCTTTGAGAAAATGAAGAAACAACTATTTGCCAATCTTTCTCAGGACAATATTACAATAATTGGTACACCAATCTTTGCTGGATATAATCCGCCATGGACTCCGCCGTGGATGAACCGAAATGAGATAATGGTACAGGTTCAATGAAACAAGTTATAGTTAATGACAAAATGCAGAAAGGTTATTCATACAAACTTCCTGAACCGATCGGTAAAAACTTTGATCCAGCATTCAAGCCGGAACTCACACCAAAACAGATGCTCATGCTTGGTGTATTTGGCGGTGTATACATGCGTGACTGTGTTAATGAATTTCCGCAGGATTGGTTTGCGAATGCAAAATTTCAAAAAGAGGGTAGCTATATGCATGATCCAAAACTTAATTATTTTGGCGCCAATGCCTCACAGTCATTATTAGTTTGGAAAAAGAAAGGTTGGATCTATAAAGACGATCCCCGGGGCTGGTTTCAGTGGTATTGTCGTTATTATATGGGCAGGAGAATTCTAGGTGAAGATGAAAGACAGATCAAACGTTGGAAAGCAATCCGGAGACACATAGCTCAAATAAAAAAGAATTGCCAAGTAGGCGATAAGGTGTGCAGACCTAAGCAGAGACAAGCTGTCCTTCATTGGGCTTATGATAGCCGTAAAATGTGATAGAGAGATGTACTTTTTATTAAGAGAGGTGAGAAAGAAGAAAATTATAATGTAAAGGGAATCGTAGCGTCCACTAGCACCTCGGCTGTAAATGCAGATATCAAGATCTATAAGCCATTTGATAATACGGTGATCGTGCAGATCTATTCCAAAACCAATGCCTCAACTACTATTTCCGTACCACCTCAGAAGTAGTAATCTATGAATACCAAATCCATCGCTTCAGTCATTCTTCTCATCGTTGTCATTACAGGCATTGTATTTTTTGCGCGCACACCTTCAACTCCTGTAGTAGTTCAACCAAATCATCTTGCAAACCTCTATGAGAATATTGAGGAAGGTTTTACTATAGAATATCCTGAAGGTTTTATTTTGAATGAGGATTATGAGTATCGCAATCTGAGTGAAGGTAAAACAATCAAAGGTGTTCAATTCAAAATCTCAACCTCTGTGGCGACTGGTACCAATCTTTCCTATGATTCATATGTCAGTGTTGAACATCTTGCAACATCTACATCTTGTACAGCCGCGGATTTTTTGGACTATAGAACAGGTACCACCACTATGACCGATATGGGTGTAACATATTCTATAGCATCTTCATCTGATGCAGCGGCAGGGAATCGATATGAAGAAATCGTCTATGTGTTCCCGCAAAGTACTCCATGTTTGGCTGTACGTTATTTTATTCATTACGGTGCTTATCAAAATTATCCTGAAGGATCAATTCGTGAATTTGATAAACAAGCCCTTCTTGCTACATTCGATACGATTCGTCGCAGTCTTGTATTAAAGAATAAAAACAGGTAAAAATAAACCTATGGAAACCAAAAAACTATATAGAAGTAAAACAAACAAAGTATTCGCAGGTATCTGTGGAGGTTTGGGAGAGTATATGAATATAGACCCTGTCCTTATACGTATTATGTGGCTTTCTATAGTGGTACTTACCGGTATATTTCCGGGAGTCCTTGTCTATGTTATAGCCATCTTCATTATCCCCGAGAAAGCCTAGTCTCCTCGAAGCATTCTCCTTAGTACCAGCTCTATCTTTTCGGCCATTTTGATATACCCCTTGTCGTTCGGGTGAATAGTGTCTGCCATAAGCTCCGGAGTTCCAATCAAGTCATCGAGTACATTGGGTACAAACCCGGTCTGGTATTTTTCTGCTAATTCTTCAAAATGAGAACCATAGGTATCACGCAGCAGTCCGCCACGTACGCCGAGAAGTAAAACTGCTGAACCGTGAGCGTGAATTTTTTCGATAATAGTTCCTAAATTTGCGAACGTGGTATCCAAAGGAACCTTACGTAGATAGTCATTGCCTCCTAGAAGCAGAATCACTATTTTTGGATTATCTGCGAGGACCAAATCGATACGAGCCAATCCATCGGCAGTCGTATTGCCGCTGACTCCTTTGTTTATAATCGGTTGTCCGATTTTTTGCGAAAGCAGAGAAATAACGTCGTGACCTTGCGTTGCTCCAACTCCATATATCAAGCTGTCACCAAATGCCACGATTGTTGTGCCTGATGAATCAAGATTGCGAATAGGCAGCTGTCTATTAAAGAAGAAAATAATACCGATACATAAAATAGCACCGAGAGATATCCAAAGAGTACGCATTGCGGATGAGGAAAGGTTCATAGAGATGTATTATAATACTTCATATGACAAAAAGAATACTAATAACTCGAGAAATACCAAAACTTGGTCTGACAATGTTGCAAGAGCGTGGTTTTGAGGTGGATGTGTGTCCAGGTGAAACAGGTGATGCTTCTTTGTCTCAGGACGAGCTGATTTCTTATCTCACAAAAAATCAGTATGACGGCATAGTCTCTTTATTGACGGACAAAATAGACGCCAAGTTAATGGAGGCTGCACCTTCGGTCAAAATAGTGGCAAATTATGCCGCAGGTTTTAATAACATTGATCTGGTAGAAACAAAAAAGCGGGGAATCGTAGCCACTAATACCCCAGGAGTTTCCAGTATTGCGGTTGCGGAACATGCCATGGCGTTGATGTTGGCATTGACCACTCGTATTGTTGAAGCGGATTTATTCACTAAAAAAGGAAAATACCAAGGATGGTCGCCAATGGCTTTTATTGGTACGGATCTTTCGGGTAAAACCTTGGGACTTATTGGAGTCGGTAGTATCGGTATTGAAGTAGCACGCATTGCAGCTCAGGGTTTTGCCATGAAGATCCTGTATTACGATGTTGTACCAAATGAAAAAATAGAAAAGGACTATAGTGCGCAGCGTGTCGCTACGGTGGAAGAGTTACTTCCTCAGGCAGATATTGTCAGTTTGCATGTACCCCTCCTCGATTCCACACATCATCTCATCAATGCTGCACGATTGAAAATGATGAAAAAGAGCGCTTTCTTTATCAATACATCGCGTGGTCCTGTGGTTGATGAAAAAGCCCTCGTTACCGCACTGAAGGAAAGATTGATCGCTGGAGCTGCACTGGATGTGTTTGAATTTGAACCAGAGCTCGCGCCAGGTCTGGCCACACTTGATAATGTCATACTGACTCCACATATTGCTTCTGCTCGTGATCATGCTCGTAATGAGATGGCGCGAATCGCAGCTCAGAACATCATTGATTTTTTTGACGGCAATAAACCACAAAATCAGGTTAACTTATAGTATTATATACATATGAAAAATACACATGCGGGAATTGCTCCAACTGCTTTGATTATCATTGTCGCTATTGCGTTGTTAACGGCAGGCACATACACCTATACCAAGATTCGTAACAAGGACAAAGCTGCTGACGATTTGATTTCTTCAGCACGTCGTTCACTCGAACGTTCCTCTCGCTCCGTTTCAGAGATTGTTGCCGAGTTGGCCTCGACCCAGACACGTCTTCGTGTTGAAATTAATAAACTAGACATCTTCCGACGGGCCAGTTATGACCCATCGTCATTGTTCGGTCAGACTATTGCTGCTATTCAAGCTGAGATTTCAGATGGTGTGATCGGTAAGACCGAACGATTGTTTACACTGGTGACTGATGCAGGCATCGATCCTTCAGTGAAGATTACCTTGACCCAAGATCGTCAGCAGCTTATTGCACTCGTGGAAGAATGGCAAAAGAAAGCATCTGCCCCAAAAGGAACTCAGACCCAAGCCGACATCAGTGCTGCTACCCAAGCTGTTCTCGATGCGGCACAGGACTATGTAGATAGTCTCAATCAAGCTGCCGATCAGTTGACACCCGAAAATTCTGGAGCTACTCCCGGAGAGATTACCCAGGGACAGAATAATGTTGATACTGCTGCGGATACGGTCAACGATGCCGCTGATACTGTTTCGGAAGTCGAGCCGGATCCAGAAGTTGTCAATGATATCCAGAATGATGTCGATGATTTACAAGAAGAATTGGCCAATGCTACCTCGACTCCTCCAACGGGAGGTGGGGATTCATCCAATCCTGACACATCAACGACTACGACGAATGGCTCTGGTAATCCGTATATCCCTCCTCCATACGTTCCTCCGACGCCGCCAGACACTTCAGGTAAGCCACAGCTTATCCAAGGGGCTAATCCATTCTAAGACCGATGAATTTCGTATACAGTACCGATCCTTCGCAAGGTATCAGTGATCTCGGTGCAAAAATTACCGAATTGTTGAATACCAATAAGAAGGTACTCTGGTTACTTGCTGGAGGATCAAATATTCCAATCGCGGTTGATGTTATGAAGCGTGTACGCGCGAATATAAGTTCGGATAAACTCTCGTATCTCACCTTGGCTCTGAGTGACGAACGATATGGCCAAGTGGGGCATGCAGATTCAAATTGGCAGCAACTGACTGAAACAGATTTTGATTTTTCTGGCATCAAAGCACTTTCGATTATTCATGGTGAGTCATTAGAAAAAACAATTTCTGATTATGCTGCAGCTATCGAGCCTGTATTGAAGTCGACTGATTATATTATTTCTCAATTTGGTTTGGGAAGTGATGGTCATATCGCTGGTATCTTGCCACGTTCTCCGGCAACTCATGCTTCAGGTCTGGTGACCGGATATGTTGCACAACCTTTTACGCGCATCTCGCTTACGTTTGATGTTTTGAGGCAAATCGATGTTGCATATGGTTTTGTTTTTGGTGCTGCGAAAGGGGAGGCGCTTCACACGCTTGATGATGAGATTCTTTCGGTCGTAGAACAACCAGCGCAGATATTGAGAGAGATTCCGGAGGTGTATATATATCAGGATGTGATCTCCTAGGGTAGGCCTAAGGGGAAGTGAGCTTGTTGACAAACTCCATAATATAGATTACTATACATACATACCTCAATATCTCTTGATTTTTAACGTTTAGGGAATGTTCACATCTCTCCTAAAAGGCCGAAGCTGTATAGCTTTCATCTAAAACTCACGGGACTACCGCCACTTTATTATTACGGGCGGAAGGTTGTAAGGGCAACGCCCTTTAGATATAGCCATGCAAACAAATCATTTTAGAAGTGGTCCAAAGCCACAAGGATCTTCATCTGGAGCTTCACGCTTTAGTGGTCCTCGTCGTGCATCATCAAGTCGTCCTTCAACTGGTCGATCTTTTGGCGGTGGCGGATACAAAGGTAGTGGAAATCGTTCATCACGCCCCGCTCCTTCACGCGGTCGTCGTAACAACTCCATGGGAAGTTACATCGATCCATCTCGTTTTATTAACAAAGTAACCGTCACCGAAGAAGTTGCAGTCTTTGTACCGGAACACCAGTTTACTGATTTCCAAATCGACGAACGTCTCAAAAAGGCGATTGTTGAAAAAGGATACAAAAATCCAAGTCCGATTCAGGACAAAACAATTCCTCATATCCTCAAAGGTGCTGACCTTGTCGGTATTGCAAACACAGGAACGGGCAAGACTGCCGCGTTTTTGATTCCTCTTATTCAAAAGGTTCTCAAAGATCCAAAAGAAAACGTGTTGGTTATCGTACCGACTCGCGAACTTGCGATTCAGATCGATGCAGAACTCAAGACATTTGTCCGTGGCATGAGTATTTTCTCTGTCTGTTGTGTTGGAGGTATGTCGATTGGTCGTCAGATCTCTGCGCTCAAATATCGTAACAATTTTGTTATCGGTACACCTGGTCGTCTCAAAGACCTCATCGACCGCAAGATGATCAATCCTGGAAACTTCAAGTCTCTGGTTCTCGACGAAGCAGACCGAATGCTTGATATGGGATTCGTCAACGAAATGCGTTCGATCATGTCTCTGATGCCAAAGGATCGTCATACATTGTTCTTCTCCGCAACACTTTCAACTGAAATCGAACGTCTGATCGGTGAATTCCTCAAGACTCCTGTTCGTATTTCCGTCAAAACAGGTGAAACTTCGAGAAACGTTGAACAAGACGTTGTGAAAGTAATTCCAGGCAAGAATAAGCTGGATATGTTGCACGACCTCTTGAATCAGAAAGACTTTAGTAGAGTTTTGATTTTCGGACGTACAAAGCATGGGGTTGAAAAACTCTCACAAACCTTGCTTGCCAAGGGCTTCAAAGCGGAGTCTATTCATGGAAACAAGAATCACTCAAAGCGTCAGTCTGCCCTCCGTCTTTTCAAAGAAGGAAATGTGCAGATCCTGGTTGCAACCGACGTTGCTGCGCGCGGTCTCGATATTGCAGACGTCAGTCACGTGATCAACTACGAACTTCCAGCTACCTACGATGA
>CALREM010000005.1 GCA_943355185.1 Candidatus Nomurabacteria bacterium
TTCCTGAAATGACACCCTTGAATGTCTGACCGATACGAGTACTCATATACTCAACTTGTTTCAACTTTTTAGAAGTACGTTCTGCATCTGCCGCATCGATCTCACGCGCAGTCGTACTTTCGGCAATGGTTTGGAATTTGATAATATCACGATCACCAAACGCTTCACCCTGGAGATGTTTTGCCAAGACGCGATGAACCAAAAGGTCAGGATAGCGACGAATCGGGGAAGTAAAATGAGTGTAAAATTCGAAAGCTAAACCAAAGTGACCGATGTTTTTGGTTGAATAAATAGCCTTTTGCATCGAACGAATGGTGGCAGTTCGTACGAGTGATTCATGTGGAGTTCCTTCGACTTGATCCAGCAAACTATTGATATCCTTGGCGGTCACTTCCCCATCTTTCGAGGTGTGGAGATCATATCCAAGTGCCTTCACAAAAGTCGCGAGGTTATTGATCTTATCCTTATCAGGAACATCATGAATACGATAGATCGCTCCCGTATCGCGTGGACCACTCTTTTTGATAGCATCAAAAATAAAGCGAGCTACTTCGCGGTTAGCCAACAACATGTATTCTTCAACCAGCTTGTGCGTATCCAAGCGCTCATAGACATAGACACCGATGGGTCGTCCTTGTACATCCAAGCGGAATTTTATTTCTTCTTGTTCAAATTCGATCGCGCCCTGAGCAAACTTTTGCTTTTGTAAAATTTTAGCCAAACGATTTAACGTAATCAATGGATCAGCATATTGCATACCGGCTTCGGCCAACTCTACCGGTTGAATACCTTTTGAGTACTTCGTGACATTTGCAGCAACACCATCTATTGCCGCCTGAGCAGTTTCGTAGGTAAAACGGTGCGTAGAATTGATGACGGTGCGACCGAACCATCGTGTATGAATATGAGCCTTATCGTCGACAACAAAAACTGCAGAGAATGTCAGCTTATCTTCATGCGGATTCAAACTACAGACATCGTTCGAAAGCACTTCGGGCAACATCGGAATAGTGCGGTCGACAAGGTATATGGAACAGCCACGCTTGAGAGCTTCGACATCGAGAGCGTTTCCTTCACGAACAAAATGAGATACATCGGCAATATGAACACCTATTTCATAGAGAGGACCGGTGACACCGATCTCTTGAGCTTCTGCTGCAGCTAATAGTTTGAATGAAATAGCATCGTCAAAGTCTTTTGCATCAAAGGGGTCAATAGTAAAAGTTGGAGTACTTCTCATATCACGACGCTTTGGAATTTCTGATTCCATTGTGTCTTTTTTAGTGCGATCAATTTCATCTGCCTCCTTTTCGACAGCAGGAGAAAAATTTATTTCAAAACCACTTTCCAAGACGATTGATTCCATCTCCACATCGTTGTCGCCCTTTTTACCAAGGACACGCAGAACTTTGGCAGTTGGTAGTTTTTTAGAATCAGTCCATGGTTCAAGCTTCACCTGAACTTTTACATCTTTCTCCAAACCTGCCGCATCTTCAGGAGCAATTAAAATGTTCACATACATCTTCTTATCATCAGGAATCACGACTGTTCCCTCTTTTTCCAAACTAACAATACCTACAAACGTATCTTTTTCGCGAGTGACGATACGGAGAACTTCTCCCACTTTTTGCTTGAGACCCCGAATGATTTTTTCACTGACACGCACCTCAATCGTATCGCCATGCATGGCGGTATTGAGGGTTCCTTCTTCTATAAAAATAGAGGGCTCGAGAGATTTGCCACCCTTTCGCGGTGACATATCGACATATCCTGCGCCTTTTCTCGTCGTGGAGATGGTTCCAATGACCGTTTGTGCATCATTATTCACGTGCTGACTATAACATCATTTTATCTTTCTTGCCCAGCGTATCCCCCCCTTTTTTCACAATCAGCTCCTTGACTAATGCAAATCATTTGCATTATACTAGGAACATGGAACATATAGAGACAATTAACAGCATACTCAAACAAAGGGGTTATCGTAGAAGTAGTTTAAGGACACACCTCATGACTCTTCTCGTCAAACGAAATAAACCACTCAGTGTAATTGATATTCAGTCCGCATTGGCTCAAAAAGTAGTACATGCTCATATTACGACGGTATATCGCGAGCTTGCCCTCCTTCAAAAAGAAGGTTTCGTAATCGAAGTGCAATTTGGCGAAAACAAAAAGCTCTACGAGCTCACTCCTACTGATCATCACCATCACTTGGTCTGCCTTTCGTGCAACGATGTCCAGGATATTATTCTCGACAACGATCTTGATGCAGCCGAACATCTTATCAACCGTACAACCAGATTCAAAGTGACAAGTCACTCGCTCGAATTCTTCGGTACTTGTGCCACCTGTCAACCTTAATATATTTTTATGTCTAATCTTCTTATCTATAGTCTTATTGCCAGTGTAGTCTCACTCTGTGGAGGTATCATATTCGTCTACTACAGCAAACGTCTCTCTCATTTACTCACCTATATGGTCACCTTTGGTGCAGGAACTTTTTTAGGAGTAACGTTTCTCGATTTGCTTCCCGAAGCAGTGGAGGCAGTAGAAGAACCTCATCCTATTTTTATTGCTGCTCTGATTGGATTTTGTCTCTTCTTCGCACTCGAACGTATCCTGATGCGCTACCTCACGCACGACCATGATACCAAGGCTCACGATGACCATACCGAGTCATTACCTATCTTAGTTATCATTGGTGATAGTTTACATAACTTTCTAGATGGTATCGTCATTGCACTAGCCTTTATCGCCAACCCTCTTCTTGGCTTACCGACCGCCCTCGCTATTGCAGCCCACGAAATACCACAGGAAATAGCAGATTTCGCAATCTTGCTCGATCAAGGCTGGTCAAAGTGGAAAGTTATCCTCGTAAATGTCGCTTCATCCATTCTCACAGTCATCGGAGCTTTTGTGGGATATTATGCTGTTGGCTTTTTTGAAGGAAGCCTCCCTTATCTTCTTGCAGGTACCGCTGGTATATTCCTCTACATCGCCGCTTCCGACCTCATCCCTGAAATCCATCACCGTGCAGGTCACACCCAACTCTATTCAATCCTCTTCTTTTTCCTGTTGGGTCTTGTTTCTATAGGGTATCTCGTTTCTTTGGCGCACTAAGTTGGGGCCGAGGGCGCATATTGTTTTTTTGGTAAACCAATGGAATCTTGATACGAGATTCTAGTAAGCCATGTTATTTGGATTTACAAAATTTACCCACACTCCTGGCTTTTTCACATTCGATAGCCACAACAAGAAGGCAATGTCTCAATTACCACAATCCAACTGATGAGGTTTTTGTTCCCAGAAGGCCCGTATATGAAAAAATTTAAAATCTAAATGTCTGATTCACGTAACTAATGATTTATGACACCATTAGATTTTAAATTTTTTCATATACGGGCCTTCCCTAGTTATACACATCTAAAATAAGCCTTTTCAGTCTATAATTGAGGCATGGCCGCCATACAACCTCTTAAACCATACCGAGAAGAACGACCGTGGGGAGAGTTTGTAGAATACACACGCAACACCCCATCTACGGTAAAGATCATCACTGTAAAGCCAGGTGAGGCTTTAAGCCTTCAGCATCATCATAACCGTGATGAATTTTGGCATGTCCTTTCAGGTGACGGCATGCTCCATATCGGCGATAGCGAAGTTCCTGCTCGTCCCGGAGAAAACCATTTTGTAAATCGCGAAACAAAACATCGAATGACCGGAGGGTCAACCCCGCTTGTCATTTTGGAAATTTCTCTCGGAGAATTCGATGAGAATGATATTGTACGACTTGATGATCGTTACGGACGCAGTAACACAACAACATAAATGGAATTCACCAGCTACACATTCAGTCTGATATTCACCATCCTTGTCATCGGTGGACTTATTGCATATACACTCTGGAGCTGGAGAAAACGAAGTACGCCTGTTTCTTCAAACAAAATTACACTCGATCGTCATCAACAAAATCCTATTCTCAGTCCTCAAACTCATAAGGAATGGGAAATTGCAGGCACATTCAATCCTGCTGCAATGATCGACGATGAAGGTCGCACTCACGTTCTCTATCGTGCCATTGGTGCCGACGGAGTATCTCGTCTCGGATACGCTTCGAGTGAAGATGGAGCCAATTTTGAAACTTCTGACTATCCTGTCTTCTCTCTAAAAAATCCGCGTATGGCTCATATTCCACAAGTAACGGTAGTAAAACAATACAATCCGGTCATGTATCCATCAGGAGGAAGTTGGGGTGGCTGTGAGGATCCTCGCATGGTGAAAATTGGTGACAAAATCTATGTCACCTTCAATGCCTTCGATGGATGGGATCATGTTCGTATCGCAGTCATCTCCCTTCCTGAAAAGAAATTCAAAAAAGGCCACTGGGATTGGAGTCAGCCGTTCATGATCTCTCCTGCAGGTGAAGTCAATAAAAACTGGGTTCTTTTTCCCGAAAAGATCGATGGTAAATTTGCCATTCTTCATAGCATATCACCGGAAGTTCAAATCGATTACGCCAATTATCTTGAAGAATTTTCCGATGGCAAACGAAATATCAAAAGCAAATTTGGCCAAAAAGCCCCTCGCGAAACGTGGGATACCTGGGTTCGTGGTGCTGGTCCTCCACCCGTTAAGACTGATAAAGGTTGGCTCGTTCTCTATCATGCAATGGACAAGAAAGATCCTCACATTGGATACAAGTTGGGTGCCCTCCTTTTAGATTTGAATAATCCTAAAAAAGTTATCGCTCGTTCACCGGCCCCGATCCTTACCCCAGAACAATGGTATGAAAATGATTGGAAAGCTGGAGTCGTATATGCCTGCGGCGCTGTCGTAAAAGCTGGAGTTCTCTCGGTTTACTATGGTGGTGGCGATAAACATACCTGTGTTGCACAAACAGAGTTAGCACCCTTATTGGATTGGCTGATCCAGTATGGAAAGGTATAGGTTTTTACTTTTGAGATTTAATTTTTGATTTTGTACCATGTTTACCCTCACTCGCTCAGAACACAACCCTATCCTCTCTCCGCTCAAGACTCACCCCTGGGAAGCTGCAGCCGCTTTTAATGGCTGTCCGATTATCAAAGGTACTGAGACACACTTGGTATATCGCGCAATGTCGGAACCACAACTACTCAAGGAACCTCACATCCGCATGTCAGTGGTTGGCCATGCGGTTTCCAAGGATGGTCTTCATTATGAGGATCGCAAGATTCTGATTCAACCTGACACAGATTTTGATCGCTATGGATGTGAAGATCCTCGCATTACCAAAATTGATGATACGTACTATATCTTCTACACGGCCCTTGGTGGATTTCCTTTTGCCGCGGAAAATATCAAGGTAGCCGTCGCCCTTTCTACCGATTTAAAAACGATTCAGGAAAAACATCTCGTAACTCCTTTCAATGCCAAAGCTATGGCGCTTTTTCCAGATAAGATCAATGGTAAGTTGGGTGCACTCATTACCGTAAATCCTGATTCAAGCGTGGCTGATATTTGTTATGCTGAATTCGATAAGCCAGAAGATATGTGGTCGAAAGAATATTGGGATGAATGGTGGAAAAATATTGAATCTCACAAAATTCATATTCGTCGACTCCCTACAGACCACCTCGAAATCGGTGCACCTCCACTGAAAACAGATAAAGGTTGGTTGGTTGTCTACTCGCATATCCAACGATATGGCCACAGTGATGTAACCTTTGGTATTGAAACTCTTCTCTTGGACCTCAAAAATCCTCGTCAGATTATCGGTCGTACCAAAGGACCTTTCATGGTGCCTGATACATATTATGAAAATACTGGTATGGTGCCGCACATTACCTTCCCTTCCGGTGCACTGATCCGCGACGAGAAGCTCGAAGTATATTACGGCGCAGCTGACACGCACTGTGCAGTTGCAACCATTCCGCTCGACAACCTGCTTCGTAGCATCACCGACGAACGTCGCGCACACATCAAAAGGTTCCCCGGAAATCCTATCATTGCTCCCCGACCTGGTATGCTCTGGGAATCAGATGGAACAATCAATCCTGCCGCAATTGATCTGGGTGATAAAACTCATATCGTATACCGCGCCGTAGCTGCCGGTAATTACTCTACTTTTGGATACGCCTCGAGTAGCGATGGATTCTCCATCGACGAACGTCTTGATAAGCCGATATATTTTCCCCGTGCAGATTTTGAAAATCGTGGTTGTGAAGATCCTCGCCTGATGGTTGTAGAAGGGCGATTGTATATGACCTACACAGGCTACGACGGATCTACGCCACGAGTCGCCATTAGTTCTATTAGTACCGATGATTTTCTCAAAAAGAAATGGAGTGGCTGGAGTATGCCTGAAGCGATCACTCCTCCAGGAGTTGTGAACAAGGATGCGGCGATTCTACCCGAACCAGTCAAAGGCAAGTACATGATATTCCACCGTGTTCATGAAAGTATTTGTGCTGATTTCGTCTCATCACTTGATTTCACCAAAGAGCGTGTCAATCAATGTATCGAAATCATCGCGCCACGTCGCGGCATGTGGGATGGTGGCAAGGTAGGCATATCAAGCCCGCCAGTCAAAACCAAAGATGGTTGGCTCATGCTCTATCACGGTGTGTCGTGGAGCACGACGTATCGCGTGGGTGCAATATTGCTCGATCTCGAAGATCCAACTATCGTCATTGCTCGCACAGCTATTCCCCTTTTTGAGCCCGAAGAGGAGTACGAACGTAAAGGACTTGTCCCGAACGTCGTATTCCCCTGCGGCATGGTTGTCCGCGGCGGCACCGCCTACATCTATTATGGCGGCGGAGACAGCGTGATCGGTGTAGCGACAATCAAAATGTCGGCTTTATTAGACATGATGAGAACGTAACATTCTATCGATACGTATATGGACTTACCAATAAATCTCATCGCTCACAACATCATATCTATTATTTCTACTCTGACATTATTGGGAATGGCTTTTTTCACGTTCCTGAATGGACGTGACAAAGTTGCAAATACTACATGGGCACTGATGATGCTTGCGGTCAGTATCTTTACCATCTCCCATGTGATCGGCGTAAACATTGTTGATCCACGTATTTCAAAAATTGTATTCATGTTTAACATGTCCATATTTTTTATTGCTGCATTCAATCTTCACTCGGTACTTGCCTTCGTGGGACTCGATCAAAAAAAGAAGTGGCTTATTAAACTTACCTATACAGTGAGTACTCTTTTCATACTATTTTTTATTATCTTCCCCGACTTATTCCTGATAGATTCGGTTCCAAAAATGTATTTCCCAAACTATTACGAACCAGGACCACTCAATTGGACACGCATAGCACTTCTCTATGGCATAATCGTCCCCTATTGTCTTATTTTGTTACACAACAAAAGAAAAGAAGTTCAGAATCAAACAGAAAAAAAACGTTATAGCTATCTATCTACTAGCATGATAGTGGGATATGTTGTCGCTTTTATCCCCAACTTCCTAATACACGATATTGCCATTGACCCTCTCTGGGGGATGACCTTCTCGAGTGTATTCTCCGTATTTTTTGCCTATGGTGCGATACGATACGGATTATTTGATATTAAAGTCATCGCCAAGCAAGCACTGCTATACAGTGCTGCTGTAGTAGGCGTTGGTTTTTTTATTATTCTCTTTAATTATTCAAACCAATGGATCATGAGCGCATTTCCACATTTTCCTATATGGATCTCACCTTTTATATCTTCATTAATAGCCGTAACACTCGGTGTGATCGTCTGGAAAAACTCTCGTCAGGGAGATATTCTCAAGTATGAATTTATCACTACCGTCACCCACAAATTCCGTACTCCGATGACTCACATAAAATGGGCTTCCGAAAACCTCAGTAACGACCGCCTCTCTCCCGACGACCGTATGCAAGTCGAATATATTCAGAATGCGAACAGTAAGCTCGTAGAACTCACCAACCTTCTCGTAAATGTTTCTGAAGCGGAAAATAATATTTATGATTATAAGATAGAAAAAAGTGATATTTCTGCCCTCGTAAAATATGTTACGGATTCCTTAGCTTCTCAATCTATTTCAAAACACATCAACATCATCAAACGTATTGAACCGGGCATACAGACAATGCACGATGATCATCGTATACGATTTGTGGTCCAAACATTTGTCGAAAATGCACTCAATTATACAAACTCAGGAGGCACACTCACGGTTGTCGTAAAACGTGAAAGTTCGATGGTTACTTGTTCAGTTACGGACACTGGTAT
>CALREM010000006.1 GCA_943355185.1 Candidatus Nomurabacteria bacterium
ACGCCTCTCAAGTGCAGCAGGTAAGCAGTGCGGGAACCCTTTCGCAGGCGCCTCAGCAAAAGCCTTTAGTATCAAATCTGTCAGGGGCGCCGAGAAGAGACGACCGAGTTGGAACTTCTGTTCATTCCAACGAGGTCGATCGTGGTTCCAGCGCTGCTATACCTGCGAAACGAGAGGAATTAAAACCGGCACCGCTATCAACTCTGGCTTCAAAATCAATTCCTAAGAGTGATCCAAAAGTTCGCACGACTCAAAATGTAAATGCCCTCAAAGATGCCTTGGCTGCGGTTATGAAAAAGCCAGCTCAATCTTCCACGACTTCTGCAGTTTCTTCAGAAACTAAAGTCGCACCAAGTTCTCCAGTGTCACAATCGAATGCGGCGCCTGTTGTGGCTCCAAAAACAATTCCTGTATCTGAGGGAGCACCGGTGCCTAAAGAAGTTCCGGAGGGGGTTTTGAGGAAGATCTTGAAGGTGGACTGATACATGATTTTTTAAAATTGTGATAAAATGTGTCTATGAAGCTCACGTGGTACGATAATGAAGTAAGGTATACGGAAACTTTGGTGAGGCATGTAATCGCGGCTGGACGTCTAGTATAGTATTCAAATAAAATCATGAGCACATATCCAAAAGGGTAGTGTTCGTGAGTAGTAAGCTCAAAAAGTAAAATAGCATCCTAAATGGGTGCTGTTTTGATAGAAGAAATCACCGCCAACATTGCTGTTAGCGGTGTGGAAATCTCGAGTGGTGTTTTCTTTGTTATGCGGTAACCACCTCACTACCCGTCGGCTTTTTCAGAAGAGGGAAGATCTGGAATGCGTTTCTGTCTGGCAACTCCCATTCCTTACGTTCAAATTTACTGACAGCATGATCCAAAAGATCGAAGCTGCTATCAGATATGAACAATTCGGTCTTGGTCTGTTCTGATTGGAATGTCACCTGGGTGATTCCTTCCGGCCCGACCATGCGGCTAACTGTGCATTTACCATGTGCTGTATTTTCTTCCAGAGACCCAACTTGCTTGTTCGCGCATTCACGCGCAAGACGATGTGCAAGATGGATTGCTTCGAAGGAAACACAACCATAATAGGTCCAGGTCGTATGATCTACCAAATAGACTCGGATTTGCCCATCTTTTTTATTGGTGGTGATGTGGAATGATAATGTGCTTTGTTTCATATTTTAATTAGTTGTTGAATTGTGATGTGGAAGACAACAAGGTGAACTGCCTTGCGATCTCTCTTTCACAATCCAATAAAAATCATTCTCTTGTTATATTATAGCACGATATATAGTATTAAGTCAAGTACTGAAATAAGCCTAATTTACTTGCTGTTCCCATACCTGTTGATATGATTAATTTGTCCTTTAAAAACAGAATATTCACAAACCACACGCCACTTCTCAAGCACTTAATTCATTTGAGTTTTCAAGAGGTGAGCGCGGGAGGTTTTTTCTAAAATTGTGATAAAATATGTCCATGAAGCTGACGTGGTACGGTAATGAACTATGTTATACACATACGCTCGTTGGTCATGTGATTAAGGCGGGGAGGCCGGTCTAATTATCTAATTAATAGAAAATGAAAAAATTTCTCAAAATAGTGTTGATGATTGCTGCGGTGGTTGTATTAGGATATGTTATTTATTATTCTATTTCCCCGAAGGGATTAAAGGAATGTCCTGATGAAAAAATAATAAATTATATGCCCGGAGCACCAAGTTCATCGTACTACATAAAAAATAGAGAACGCAGGGAGATTGGTGACTATAATAAATCGTGGGTAGAATCAAACTGTACTGTACCTGTTCAAGCAGTAGGTTAGTTTAATCGTAAAGAGTTCGCAATCTTAAGGATGTTCTCCACAAACAGATCTTTTTGAGCTGTGTATACCTTTCTGTCATCGCCATGTTTTTCCATGGCTTGTAATTTTATTTTTTCATATTCCAGTCTTTCTTGTTCATGGGAGATGAGATAATCCCGAAACAGTATCTTTTCATTCCATATTTTTCCTCCATATTCCATAAGGTGAAGATAATGAGTTCTTTCTTCATTGTTTCCTTTGGCAAAGACTATGTGATTCTGTATATCACCAAACTTGGGACGCCATATCCAATCATTTTTCTCGAGAGTATTTTTGACCTTTTCAACCTGGTTCATACCCTTGATACCAACTGCAATATCAATGACGGGTTTAGCGACGATGGAAGGAATTGCCGTACTGCCAATATGTTCAATAGTGGGAGCGTATTCATTCAATACGTTTTGCAAGGTCGTCTTTTCCTGAGCAAATAAGTGTGCCCAGTGGGGATCATATGGTACAAGTTTTACGATACCTCTTTGTAATCCGATCATATGTTTAGTTTTTAACTGATAATGTAAGGAGGAAAGAGAATCGGATCATTATGACATACAGAGAGTTTGTGGTCTATCTTGAATTTGTATTGAAAGTGATAAAATGGTGACACCTGCCAAGTCCTCTTATCACTAACGACCCAATCAATATGAAAACAAGTAATACTCATGCTACCAAAAGCGATTTATTGGACTATGTAACTCGGTTGGACTTCAATGACTTCAGAAAAGAAGTATTGGATCGGTTTGACAGTGTTTCAGATAAGTTTACCTCTGTCGATGCTAGATTCAATGGTGTAGATAAGCGATTTGATTCTCTTGAAAGACGAATTGATAGCCTCGATCATAAGGTCGAGTCTATTCGTGAAGATTTCCGAATTCATACAGGAGTTATCCTTCAACAATCTCGAAAAGAATTCAAAACAGCAATGGAATACATGCAGCACATCGAAGCTAAAAAGTTAGACAAAGAAGAATTTGAGGCGCTCGAAAGAAGGATACAACACCTTATAGGTTAAATTGATCTTCTGGGGCAACTCTTCTACAATGCCTACATGCGTAGAATACTGATTTTCTCCCTCGTCTATTACCCCCGCTTTATCGGCGGGGCAGAAGTGGCGGTAAAGGAAATTACGGATCGTATTTCGGATACGGATATTCAGTTCGATATGATAACTCTGCGCAAGCATGCAGATGCTTTTGAGCGTGTTGGCAATGTGAATGTGTATCGCGTAGGTATGGCGTGGTTCGGGAAGAATTCCAAAAGTTCAAAATTGTTTCCATTATCTAAACTACTTTTTATACCGCTGGCTGCATTGAAGGCAGTGTCACTGCATCGAAAAGAAAAATACGATGCGGTCTGGCCGATCATGGCAAGTTATGGAGGTTTTGCGGCGGTACTTTTTCGCATGATATATCCCAATGCGCCAATGGTACTGACTGTTCAAGAAGGAGACAACTTTGAGCGACGACAGGGTATATTTCGTCCATTTTTTAAGAAAATATTTACCAGTGCCACGCGCATACAAGTAATCTCAAACTATCTGGCCGACTGGGCACGATCGTTTGGGGCAACTGCTCCGATAGAAGTGATTCCAAATGGAGTTGATTGTGACCGGTTTGTTCGACCGATCAGTCCTGTCCGAAAGAGTGAACTTCGTGCTGAATGTGGAATTGTTGATACTGATCTAGTACTCGTTACTGCTTCTCGGTTGGTACACAAAAATGCAGTTGATACGATTATTGCCACGCTCGCATTGTTACCACACAATTATAAGCTTCTTATTCTTGGCACTGGTGCCGATGAAGACACTCTTCGAAATCAGACTAAGTTATTGAAGGTGGAGGGCAGGGTTATATTCAAAGGATTTATTTCACACGATCTATTGCCTGAATATTTACAAGCTTCGGATATTTTCATTCGTCCATCACGTACCGAAGGATTGGGTAATTCATTTTTGGAAGCTATGGCCGCGGGTATTCCAGTGATTGCTACACCTGTAGGAGGTATTCCTGATTTCCTTACCGATGGCCAGACCGGACTGTTTTGCGAAGTTGATAATCCGCAGAGTATTGCGCAGAAGGTGGAAAAATTAACCAAAGATAAGGAATCTCGAGAATATATCATCACCAATGCCCGAAATATGGTGCAGCAGAAGTATGATTGGGATGCGGTGGCAGGGAAGATGAAGGGAAATTTTGAGTCTTTGTGATACACTCATTCTCATGAAAATAGCAGTTGTCGGTGCAGGAATATTTGGAATATCAGTCGCGCTACGTCTGAGTCGTGCCGGATATGATGTTGATCTAATTGAAAAAAATAGTGATATTCTCCAGGCGGCTTCGGGCATAAACCAGTACCGTCTTCATCGAGGGTATCACTATCCTCGTAGTTTCGAGACAAGTCAGTCGGCATCTGCAGCCGAAGCTCATTTCAGAGCAGAATACGGTGAAGCAGTCGTTGATCATAATAATCATTACTACGGTATTGCACGTGAAGGAAGTAAGGTCAGTGCACAAGAGTTCCAGGACTTTTGTCGTAGATGTGATCTTGAATTCGAAAAAGTTAGTTTACCACTTCTTGATGAAGATGAATTCCAGCTCATCGTCAAAGTGCGTGAATCACTTTTTGATCCGGGAGCTCTCTATAAGATATGTCGAGACAAACTCCATAATTCATCAATCAAACTTAAACTCAATATGACAGCGGATCATAGTATATTTTCGAAATATGATCGCGTCATTAACTGTACCTATGCGAACTTGAATTCACTCTTACATCCTGATAAACACGATAAAAAAAAGTATCAATTCGAATTGTGTGAAAAACCAATTCTAAAATTTTCACCACAATTTCGTCGCACGAGTATCGTTGTACTCGATGGCCCATTTATGTGTATTGATCCACTCGGTTCGACAAATCTACATGTAATGGGGAATGTTGTTCATGCGCTACACCATACCGGTACCGGACATTGTCTGGATATCCCCCCAGAATACATATCTGTTATGAATAAAGGAGTCGTGCCTGCTCAAAATATACAACATATCTCACGGATTAATGACTTTATAAAAAGTGCTAGCCAATACATACCAGAGGCAGTAGAAGCGAAACATGTTGGATCGATGTTTACTATTCGTACCGTGTTGCCAAATGTGGATCATACAGATGCTCGACCAACATTGGTTGAACAAGTTGATGACACGCTGATCACTGTATTTTCAGGGAAGATTGGAAATAGTGTCATTGCGGCAGAGGAGGTATTGAAGCTTATACAAAAAAAGACAAAGCTTCCTGTGATTTTGAAGAAACGTTTACCGAAGAGACGCAAGTGAATCGTGAACGGCGAGAGCGACATCACCGTAGAGAATACATGGCTCGGTCGTGATCATAGTGACAAATTCTAAACATTCACATGAAAGAGGTGAAGATGAGTCTTCGAAAACTAACTCATACGGTTTTTGATGTGTTGAAGTGAGTACTCGTGTTCCTTCCCAGAACCAGAGTGTGTCCCGAGTGACAATCGTTAGATTTTTTCGTTTAGTGGCTGACATACGATTGATACTAAGGGTAGCTGAACTTCCGTCGCTATATTCCGCACGTATACCAACACTATCTCCGGAACTGATACCAGGAGTCATGTAGAGAAGAGTGTTATGCGACGGTGCGATATTTTTTAATCCATAGAGCAGTGAGAATTCGTGACATGCCAGGTTTTGAATAATCCCTTCTTCAAATGAGCCAAATTTTTCCCAGGAACAGGTGATAGAGGTTATGGGATCGGCGATGTGTTTTTTGAGATATGTAAATGCTGGATGATGTAGGAATATGTAGCCAATCTGTAGACCACGTTTCTTTTCCTGCGCCAACTGTATAAGCGTACTCAGTTCCCCTCTTGATTCGCAACCTGGTTTTTCCAGGAAGACATGTTTTCCTGCTTCAAGTGCACGACGTGCAAGCTCAAAATGTGTGTTGATTGGGGTCGCAACAACTACCGCTTGCACTGTGACGTCAGCTAAGACATGATCATATGAAGTGCTTGTGATGTCTGGATAGTTCGCTGTAAGCCATTCTTGAGTCTCTTTACTTCCTCTGTGAACGCAGTAGGCAATATCTGAAACAGTATTAAACTCACGGAGAAGATTCTTGCCCCAACGACCGACTCCTATAATAGCTATGCGTGGTTTCATATACTGATGGTAACAAATATAACTTGATTTAACTACATTTTTCGCATATATTCAATGGTATGAAGATCGTCTTGGCAGCACCTATTTTCTTTCCGGATGTCGGAGGCCCAGCTACGCACGTGTATAAGATAGCTGAATTTTTGGCGCAGAAAAACAATACAGTTACGGTTATTTCATATGGAGACAAAAAAGAAGATACTGTGCTCCCGTTTGAGGTTATTCGAATATCTCGATCATATTTCAAGCCGATAAGGTGGATACGATACGCATGTGCTGTTATCGGAAAATCCTTTAGCGCTGACATTATTTATGCCTTTGATCTGACTGCTGCTGGTCTACCTGCCGCAAGTGCTGCGTGGATATTTCGCAAACCTTTTTTCTTGCGTATCGGAGGTGATCCTATTTGGGAACGAGTAGTTGAAAATCATAAACGCTTTTTGCCGCTCAATGACTATTATAATCAGAAATTACACATGGTTGATGCTCCGCGTTTGTATCGTGTGATCATGTGGGTTGTTCAACAGGCTGATGTGATCGTCACATACAATCAGTCTTTTCAAGATTTTTATTGTCGTTATTTCGGTGCTCAGCGGTCACGAATGCATATTATAAAAAATCCTGTTTTCCCTCGTGAACGAGTGATTCAACATAAACTACCTGCAGAACCTGTTATTTTATTTGCAGGACGTTTCGTGTCATATAAAAACCTTGAATTAGTTATTCGTGGAATCGGAGAAGTGTATAAAGTGCGACCCGTTAAGTTACTTTTGGTCGGTGCAGGACCAGATGAATCATCACTCAAAAAATATGTTGAAGATCAGCACCTTTCATTGGTGGTTGAGTTTCGCCCCTCATTACCACAATCGGAACTTTTCGAGCTTATAGTATCTTCTGCGGTATCTATCGGTCCAGCGATCAGTGAATTTAATCCCAACTTTATTCTCGAGTCATTGTCTTTTGGTAAGCCGGTATTGTTGGCACGGGATAATGGACTCTCTGTTCGTTTACCGGATTATTTACTTTTCAATCCATTAGATCAGAAAGATTTTGAACATAAAATACTTGATTTGTTGTCACCGGATAAATATGTTCAAGCGGTTGAGGCTGTCTCTGGATTGGATTTGAATCAAAGCTGGGAAACGGTACTTGAAGCTCATTACGCCCTGATACAAAAAGATCTCAATCAAAAACCATGAAGCTCCTGATGATTTCTACAGATCAAAAGATTTTTCAAGAAGGAAGCGATGTTGCCCGTCGTATGGTTGAGTATGCAAAGGGATATGAGGAGGTTCATATTGTGGTGTTTCAAAAACGCACACCTTCGCAAGAACAAGAAGTTTCTGAAAAGACATTGGCAGATAATTGCTGGGTGTATTCGACGCAATCACAGATCAAGTTGATGTATCCTTTTGATGCGATTCGTCTGGGGCGTTTTATTATTTCGCGGAGACATATGACTCATATAACGTGCCAAGATCCTTTTTTGACGGGTATGGTGGGAGTATCGCTACAGAAAGAGTTTAAGATTCCATTGGAGTTGCAGGTCCATACTGATATTGGTAGTCCGTACTTTGTGCAGACATTGAGAAATAAGGCATATAAAGCAATGGCACTTTCGTATCTACCAAAAGCCGATCGTATACGCGTAGTTTCGCAGAGAATAAAAACATATCTTACTGATACCGTGGGTATAGAAGATTCAAAGATCGAAATACGGCCAATTGCAGTTGATGCTGAAAAAATAAAAGCATCTTCTGTTACAGTAGATCTTCATAAAAAATATCCTCAATTTGAACAGATTATTCTCATGGCTTCGCGAATTGAAAAAGAAAAGAATTTTAATCTCGCACTCAGTTCATTCAAAGAAGTGTTAATAAGCTTTCCAAAAGCTGGTCTACTGATTGTGGGTGACGGGCGAGGGTTATCAAAAATCAAAGACTCTGTATCTGGTGGAATTTTAGAATCCTCGGTTATTATTG
>CALREM010000007.1 GCA_943355185.1 Candidatus Nomurabacteria bacterium
GAATACCCTTTTTGAATCACTGCGATAATAGAATGATCTAATTTTTCATCTGTAACAGGCTCATAGGAAGCGGCTTCGTGCTTGGCGTGGTCAAACTTTTCATTGATAGGATTGATTTCTTCCAGGCCGTTATCGAGGAGGGCTTTATTGAGTTGAGAATAGATATATTCAACACCTATACGCCAATTTTTGTCAGCCTTTTCCCAGGCTTCTTTGTTGCCCATAGCCATGTCAAAACTTTCGAGTACGGGAAGCAAATCTTCGATCAAGCGGCCACTGGCGAATTTCATAAATTCTTTACGTTCCTCGTCGTCACGTTTACGCGCATTGACCATGTCAGCTTTGGCACGTTGCCAGCCGGTGAGATATTCCTGCTTTTCAGAATCGGACTTCTTGAGACGTTCACGGAGCTTCTTGATCATCTCACCCATACTCTCTTCGGCTATGACAGAGTCATCCAACGTATCGTCGGACTCGATGGTCATATCCTGTTCCAGATCTTTTTTGAGGCCTGGCTGCGCAGGCAGGTTTTCTTCATTCATATAGTTTTAAATATAACACATCTTATAATACCTGATCCAAATACTGATGGTAAACGTGGATCCCCGCTTTCGCGGGGATGACACAGATAGATGATGATATAAAGACTAACGCTTACTCCACTGAGGACTCTTACGTGCTTTCTTGAATCCGAACTTACGGCGTTCTTTTGCACGAGGGTCACGTTTGAGGAAGCCGAGCTTCTTGAGGCCTCCACGGAGCTGTACATCGTATACGAGCAACGCACGTGCGATACCGAGGCGCATAGCGTCTGCCTGACCAGAGATACCACCACCACTTACTTTGACGGTGATATGGAACTTGTCAGCGGCCTTGCCGTTCGTGATAGCAGCCATAGCGGTTGCTTGCATTTCTGCAACTGGGAAATACGTCTCGAGAGACTTACCGTTGACTTCGTAGCCAGCCTTTGTGCCCGGGAAAAGACGAACACGAGCAATAGCTGTTTTACGGCGACCGACAGCTTCAAAATATTTGGTTGGGGATTTGGTAGTCATACTATTCTTTAATGGTAAGGTTTTGGATACGAATATCGCGCAACTTGTTCTTTGGGAGCATGCGATATATTGCGCGGCGGAAAACTTCGGTCATACCGCGGCGGTTGATGAGCTCTGCAAGAGTCTCACTCTTGAGACCACCACGAAAACCAGTGTAGGTAACATATACATCACCTTCTCTCTTGCGAGCAGTAATGTCTGCGCGAGAGACGTTGATAACTTCGACGATGCCCGGGATAGCAACGTTCTTGGCAAAAGAAACTGAGTTCTTACCCATAAGAGCCGCAGCAGCTTGACTGGCGATGCGTCCGATTTTCTTTCCTTGTGCGTCTATGGTGTGTTTCATATATTTATACAAATTCAATCAAAGCCATTGGACTACCGTCGAGGTCACGGTTGCCGAGGCGGATAATGCGAGTATAGCCACCTTTGCGGTCGAGATACTTCGGGGCAACAGTCTCAAAAAGCTTCTTTGTCTCATCTGCGCCTTGGAGGCGAGAGTTGACGACACGGCGTGAAGTCACGGTAGCAACCTTTGCCTTTGTGACCAGCTTCTCTACGTATGGACGGAGCTCCTTTGCTTTGGCGACAGTCGTGCGGATGCGTGAATCACGGATAAGGTTGCGTGCCAAAGAACGCATCAGAGCGTGGCGCTGAGTCTTTTCTCGTCCGAATTTTCGTGTGGAATTGCCGTGTCTCATGGGATTATTGTTTCAATGTGATACCGTGTTGGGCGAGTAACTTTTTGATCTCTTGCATGCCCTTTGCACCAAGGCCATCGATATCCATAATATCTGATTCCTTCTTGCGTGCAAGGCCACCCATAGTGCGGATGTTTGCATTTGCGAGAGCCTTTGCGGTGCGAGACGAAACTCCGAGAGAGTCTACACGAGTCTTGAGGAGCTCGGTATCGATCTCTTTACTGAGACTATCATCACCTGCTTCTTCTTCGGTATCAGCGGCAGTTGCCTTGACTTCCTCCGTTTCTTCGATGAAACCGATGATAGACTTGAGTTGACTGATCATGAGACCAATAGACTTTTCGAGAGCTTCACGTGGAGAGATAGTACCATCTGTTTCGATCGTGAGGCGAAGGCGGTTGAAGTCTGTACGATCACCAACGCGCATGTTTTCGACTTCGTAGTTTGCCTTGCGAATAGGAGTAAAAGCAGCATCGAGAGTGATTGTGCCAATATCGACACGATCCTTCTGAACAATTTCCTTTGCAACGTATCCAAGACCCTTTTCGACAGTGATCTCGATCTCGAGGTCAGATGACTTTTCGGTGAGAGATGCAATAGGGAGTTCTGGGTTGAGTATCTCTACTTGACCAGGGGTTTCAATATCCTTTGCAGTCACATTCATAATGCCTTTTGCCTTGAGAGTGAGAGTTTGAGGTTCTTCACTACTGAGACGAATACGGAGCTTCTTGAGACTCAAGAGAATGTTGATAACGTCTTCTTTGACGCCGTCAACAACTGAAAATTCGTGTTCTGCACCTTTGATTTTGACACGAGTTACTGCTGCTCCAGGAAGTGAAGCGAGAATAATACGTCGCAATGAGTTGCCAAGCGTGTGACCATAGCCTGGATAGAGGCCGTCGATCTCATAAGTTCCATTGAAGGAATCTTCGCGGATCACGCGTGGTTTTGATGGTAAAATGACGTCGTATGTCATGGTTTTTGTATTAAAATAAGGTTGACGGTTAATTATACCCTAAAAATTATAAATGTCTACTGAAATGTCTAGCGGGTGTAGAATTCCAGTACCGAACGGACATTGAACAGTAAACTGGTCATGTCTGTACTCGGTTCGCCATCTATGGTGATTTCCCTCTTTTCTACGTTCACCTTGATCCAGGCTGGTGAAGCGTTTGCTGCTACTTGCTCATCGAGCTTGGCGAAGAGGGTCTTTTTCTTGCTTCCTTCGCGAATAGAGATAACGTCCCCGATACGAACTTCGTATGAAGGAATGTTTACACCCTTTCCGTTGACCATAAGATGTCCGTGGGCGACCATCTGACGGGCAGCAGAGTGACTCTGGGCGAATCCTGCACGAAGAACAACGTTGTCCAAACGTCCTTCGAGTAAGTGAAGGAGGTTCTTCGCATTGTCGCCTTGTGTTGCAAGAGCTTTCTTGACGTAATTTGTGAATTGGCCTCCAGATACACCGTAACTATAGCGAGCCTTTTGCTTTTCGAGGAGTTGGCGTCCAAACTCACTCTTGTTACTGCGCATGCCTCCTTTTTTGACCTTTTGCTGAGAACGAATAGCAAATTTTTGGGTCTGCGTCTTTCTAAAGACGGGAGCTCCGAGGTAACGCGCTTTCTTGTATCGTGGTCCAATGATCATAAATATAAAATATTATACGCGACGTGGCTTTTTTGGCTGAGGGCCGTTATATGGTACAGGAGTCTCGTCCTTGATCGAATTGACGATGACACCTTTGCTTATAAAACCGCGGATGGCGGATTCGCGACCCGATCCGACACCTTTGACGACAATATCTATCTCCTTGAGACCGATATTGGCAGCTTTGAGGGCCAGAGTCTCACCGACTTTTGCTGCTGCGAAGGGTGTACCCTTTTTTGCACCTCTAAAGCCGTTTGCACCACTCGATCCCCACATGAGAGCGTTGCCGTCCATATCGGTCAACATAACCTTTGTGTTGTTGTAAGTGGACTGGACATGCAAAATACCTGAGAGAACACGTTTCTTGGACGAGACAACAGCCTTAGCCTTTCCATCAGCTGATTCTGCTCCTTCTGTAGTTACGATACGTTTTTTTCCCATGGTATTAGTTATTATTTCTTCTCTTCCTTACGTCTGCCGGATCCCATAGTCTTTCGGACATTTCCGCGGATAGTGCGGGAATTGGTCTTTGTACGCTGGCCGCGAGCTGGTAAATGACGTGCGTGGCGTGAACCACGGTATGTCTTGATGTCTTTGAGACGCTTGATGTTGGAAGCTACCTCACGCTTGAGGTCTCCTTCGATCTTGAAACTTTCGACCAATTTGCGAATAGCGTTTTCTTGGTCAACCGTAAGACTCTTCGAAGTGATACTGCCGTCGATATTGGTTTGCTGGAGTATACTACGTGCTCGAGATTTGCCAACACCATAAATAACGGTGAGAGCGAACTCAAGTCGCTTATTTTCTGGAACTGTAATGCCTAGTATTCTCATGAGATTATCGTACTGATGTATTAACCTTGGCGTTGCTTATGACGTGGGTTTGCTTTGCAGATAACATAAACATACCCGCTACGGCGGACGACGTTACATTTTGAGCATATGCGTTTGACTGAAGCTTTGACTCTCATAGTATGTGTATTCTAAAAACGTCGTGTTATGCGCGCGCGGCCGCCATAGGGATCTTGCAAGAGTTCCACTTTGTCACCAATGAGGACACGTATCCGATGCATTCGCATCTTTCCGGCAAGATATGCCAGGGTGACTTCTTTGGTGTCGTGGAGCTCCACCCGAAACAACGTATTGGGTAACGCTTCGACAACGGTTCCCATCACAGTATTTTTAGGTTTAGGCGCTGTATCCATTGCGTAGTACGCGAGAATGTATCTTATCAGAATGATGCTCTATAAGTCAATACTCATAGCACTATTGTTCCTTGATAATGACTGAAATTCGCTCAATATCCTTTGGAACTTTCGACCATGGAGGGATCAATTCTCCTGAACCTGTTTCGATTACCGGACTATACGGTTTGAGGATTTCCTGAGTCTCTGCAAGGGAAACACCGCTCAGCTTCTCTTGGATTTCGGTGACAGGAATGGTTCCTACAAGCTTAATGTTCCCTTTTATACGGAGAATAAGACTGGTTTTCTTTTGAGGTGAGAAATCTTTTGTATTGGCAATAGAAATGTCGAGCAATTCGAGTCCAGGACTGGTATATAAGAAACGATCAAATGAAGTAACTTCATCAGTACCTGCCAATTGTTCGATCAGCTTTTTCTTTTCAAAAAATATTCCGGTTAATGTACCTTGAACACTGACGACCGCCTGAGTCGGATCATTACCACTAATTGCTGGTGCTGAAAATGCCACTGTTTTGACGTTGTCATACATGATATAGCCATCTGGAATAGAGGTGCTCGCTTGAGCGAGGAGCTTTTCAGTCAATTGTGTAGCTAAGTCGGCACTTACTGCAGCCAGGTCGGCAGGCTTGATGACTTTCTTTGATCCGACAAAGCCACCTTTAATATCTGTAGCTAAACGGGCGTATACAGTGTCATATCGTGCAGTTCCTTTGAAACCAGCAAAGGTGAACTCGGTCGGAGTTGTGGTTTTGGTGAGGTTATAGTCTGCACCGGCAGCATCGGCCACAACTGTGGTTGTAATACTTCCTGGAGTGGCACTTGAACGTGCTGCAGGAACAGTAACGGAGCTCTTGAGGCGATATGTATTACCATTTGAACTAGTGAGACGACTTCCAGCTACGAGATTTTGAATTGAGGAATTAGCATTGTAAATAGTGACTGTTCCCTGTGCTTTGGTGGATTCGGCTGGACCATTTGATGAAGCTACGGTAGCGGTAGCATTATCGGTTAGGATGACTAATTCGTATGAAAGAGAGGTTCCGGGAGTACCTTTTGCAATATAGGTGCCGTTTACCGGGATGGAATATGATTTTGGTACGATGGTGAAGGTTGCGCGGGAGAAATATTCGGAAGCAACCCAACCAGCAATGACTACGCAACCAATGACAATAAAGGCTATAAGTAGCCATTCGCCTCCCCTACCCTTTTTTCTGTGTGCATGAGGAGGTGGGGTGACGGGAATACGGCGGATAGGTATCTCCTTTGCACTTTCTTTGGTAGTTTCGGAGTTGTCGTGGTGTTTGCGACGCGTCTTTTCTGGTTCAGGTTGAGATTCACTTTTCAGTGGTATGTTGCGGATCGAACGTCGATCACCAGGAACTATGTCTTGCACGCGTCGTGGCATATATAAAGAAAGTATATCACTCGTATCTACTACTGTGAATGCCTATCGCGCATAATCCAAGAATACGTAAATGTTCGGTATGTCGTGCAAAATGTACATGACGCTGTATCTCTTCAAATGTGAGTAATTCTGGGCGTGAACTAGGTTTTGCCTTTTTGAAAATACGCATAAAATATTCATCGTGAGATCGTGCAGAAATGATTGTTTCGTGCGGTAAGACTGTGGACAAGCTGGCTTGAGAGAGCAGTTTTTCGAGTTCATTCATCCATGTATGAGATATGGCGTCGATGCTTTTTTGTGTCGCGTGGGCATGAGAAGGATCGAGATGTCCGTCCATGTAGAGGGTCAAGAGTGATTGTGCAGTGTGAGGGTCGGTTTTGGTAAGCTCGCTGAGGTTACGAATCATGCCATGTACTCCGAGCGGGAATGAACCAAAGAAAATGCAGGCATGCTTGCTGATAATAACCACATCGGTCAATTCTCCATGAACGTGAATAAGGGTGTATGAAGAATGATGTGGCAGAGCCTTTTGGATACCGAGGGTTTGTAGCAGAAGTGAAGAGTGGAACTCTACACGTTGTGGCGCAACAACACGACTAACTGCTGTGCGGAGTTTTTCGATCACGCGGCTGCCGGCCACACTGACGACAAAGGAAATTTCTACTTCCCTCGCCTTTCGTCCTTCCCATTGAGGTACAGAATAGCCGTTAATACGAATATCAAAGACCTTTTCTTCGATAACTGATAGTTGATCGGCTTCGTTGCCAGTAATTCGGTTGCGTTCTTCGGTAATAGCTGGTTGTAGACTGCGTTTGGTGAGCTTTATCTCCTTTGGAAAATTGATTTCAAGCGTTTTTGCCTGAGAAATGATCCATGGTGAAGACAGGATGTAATTAACACTGCTAATAGTGTGTGGCAATGTACCAGGAATCAGCGAAGAGTTCCGTAACGAAAGTTCACGCAGGATAACATCGATCGTTTCGTCTACTGCATGGAGTGTGACCTGCACCAGATGACTACTGGTAACATTTGCTTTGTAAGCAATCGGAGTGCTGTGAATATAGATAAATTCCGGAACAGCAGAAGGTTTGTAATAGACCAGTGCTCCGCGTACTACAGAACTTTGAATATCGAGAAGGAGTGCCAGGTGAGGTTTTTTCTGCGATGAGAAGAACATGGCTATAGTATAGCAAAGTGTGAAGATATGTTCATTGATGGATGTCGTGATTTATCCCAACACCGCTTTTATTCTCCTCACCCCCTGCGAAATCGCCTCTTCTTTTTGGATTTTGAAACGGAACTTCCCTTCTGGACCGGCGAGTTCGGAGGTGTTGGTGACGTGTGGGCCGCCACAGAATTCTTTTGAGTATGCCGCATCGAGAGTGTCACCGATGAAGTAAATAGAAATTTCTTCACCGTATTTTTCACCAAAGAAATGGCGGGCACCGGTTTGTTCGGCTTGAGCACGAGGCATGGTGACTTGTTTCATCGGTATTTGCTGAGTAATCTTTTCATTGATGATATCCTCCACTTTCTTTTTCTGTTCATCAGTCATTTTTGCACCATAGGAGAAATCAAAACGCAGACGTTCTGGAGTGATATTTGAACCTTTTTGACCGACTCCTTCTCCTAACACATCATGAAGTGCCTGGTGTAAGAGGTGTGTAGCTGTATGATAACGAAGTACCATCGGATCGTTTGCATCGGAGAGTCCACCTTTAAACTTTTGTTCGGCACCAGCACGAGAGAGAGATTGATGCTGAGCAATAGCTTTTTCAAAAGCCGCCTCATCGATCGTCAATCCTTTTTCTTTGGCCATTTCTTTTATAACTTCAAAGGGGAGGCCATGGGTCGTGTACAGATTGAATACAACCTCGGGCGTGAGATTTCCCGCACTCTTTTCAAATTCTTTTATACCTTGCACCAAAGCTTGGCTGAACTTACTCGACTCCTCATTGAGAATACCTTTGATATATTCCTTCTT
>CALREM010000008.1 GCA_943355185.1 Candidatus Nomurabacteria bacterium
GACCAAAGATGCGTTCATCGAAAAGACCACTCTTTTCTGAGCGCTGGGTACGATAGTTGATCGTCTCCGGCTTGGTGATCTCACCGTAAGACCATTCCATGATCTTCTCAGGAGAAGTCAGGGACAACTTCACAAAATCAAAATTTTGCGGTTCCACGTATTTCTTCGTGGTGATGGTGGTGTGTTGTGTGTTTGCTGATGACATAAAATTATATTAATTAAATGAATGGTCTTAGTTGGTAATGGTGATAGGAGCCGATGCTTCGCCATACCCAATCACAGTTCCTACGACTGCATATTTACCAGGAGAGAGTTTGTAAACAGATGGCTCATGAGCGAGTTTGATCTTCTGACTTGAATGCGCAGGAATACTTACTGAATTCTCATATGTCGAGCAAGCGGTATTTTTGGCTGAATCAAATACAATTGTCTGCTGCACACCTGTAGAAACTATAGTGTAATTCCCCTGACAACTCGTAGGAAACTTCAATGTCTGAGTTTCACCGGAATTATTAGATACTTCTAGAGTGATCTGTATACTTTCCTGAGCAGTGTACTCCCTCTTGTCGGTTATCATCTTAAAAGTTATATCATCGGAACCGACATAACGACCTGTATAAGAGACCCATGTTTTTGGATCCACTGTTATATTAGTGCTCGATGCTGTTTTAGCTGGATTTTTTACTGGAATCACAGGAGTGGTAGTCGAGGTTGAAACAGTTGTCGTAGACATCTCGACAACCTGATCAGGCGAAACGATTGTAGTCCCCTTCGATGAATCAAAATAGATAATTGCACCGATCACCAACACGATCGCGACGATCACTAATACCGGACGAGTGCCGAAACCTTTATTGAATTGAATAGAATTTTTCATAATGATTGATGATTATTTAATATTCTATTCCTCCTCAACCTTAGTATTCTTGACCAACTCGACGTTGAGAGCCAAACCACGAAGTGTCTTGAGAAGCACGTTGAAGGAAGCTGGCAAGTTTGGAGCCTTCATACGTTCACCCTTGACGATCGCATCGAATGTCTGTGAGCGACCAACGATATCGTCGGACTTAACTGTGAGAATTTCACGGAGCGTATGAGCGGCACCATGACCCAAGAGTGCCCAGACTTCCATTTCTCCAAAACGTTGACCTCCACCTTGCGCCTTACCTCCCAATGGCTGTTGAGTAATAAGAGAGTAGGGACCAATAGAACGCATGTGGATCTTGTCTTCAACCATGTGGTGAAGTTTCATGATGTACATGTATCCAACTGCAACTGGTTGATCGAAGTGTTCACCAGTACGACCGTCGCGAAGTTTCATTTTACCTGAAGCATCATGTCCAGCTTTTGTAAGCTCTTCTTTGATTTCAGCATCAGTAGCTCCTACGAATGGAGGAACGATAGCCTGATATCCGAGCGTACTTGCAGCCAATCCGAGGTGAAGTTCCAAGATCTGACCGAGGTTCATACGAGATGGAACACCAAGTGGAGTCAAAATAACATCGATAGGTGAACCGTCTTCCATGTATGGCATATCTTCTTCAGGAAGAATACGTGAGATAACACCTTTGTTACCGTGACGTCCTGCCATTTTGTCACCCACTGATACGTTACGTACCTGAGCGACTTCAATATAAATTTTCTTAATGATTCCTGATTCGAGTTTGTTACCACGTTCACGTGAGAACACCTTTACAGAGATCACGCGACCACGCTTGCCGTTTTCCATACGCTTTGACGTATCTTTGACGTCACGAGCTTTTTCACCAAAGATCGAACGGAGGAGTCGCTCTTCTGGAGTAAGTTGTGTCTCGCCTTTTGGAGAAATTTTACCAACCAAGATATCCCCTGGACGAACTTCTGCACCGATGCGGACAATGCCCTCTTCGGTAAGGTTCTTGAGTTTTGCTTCGGCAACGTTTGGAATATCGCAGGTAGTAACTTCGGGACCAAGTTTGGTATCACGAACGTTAACTACGAATTCTTCGATATGAATAGAACTCCACTTTGCATTTTTAACTACACGTTCTGAGAGAATGATCGCGTCTTCGTAGTTTGATCCAGACCATGACATGAAGGCTACGAGTGCATTGTGACCGAGAGCGATTTCCCCCTTGTCAGAAGTAGAAGTATCAACGAGAATATCACCCTTCTTTACAATGTCTCCCAATGAAACGATTGGACGCTGATGGAATACAGTGAAACCGTTGGTTCGAGAAAAGAGAACTAAGTTATATGTCTGAGACTTGCCAGACTTCTTGCCTTTGAAAGTGAGACTCTTTGCGTCGACAGCAGTTATTTCGCCATCTTCAGGAGCAACAACGATACGTCCGGTGTCTACAACTGCCTTACGTTCCATACCAGTAGCAACAAATGGTGCTTCAGGAACGAGACATGGTGTTGCTTGTTTCTGCATGTTCGATCCCATCAATGCGCGGTTTGCATCGTCGTGGTTCAAGAATGGAATCAGTGATGTTGCAATAGAGAATGCTTGGTTAGTAGCAACGTCAATGTAATCGATGTCTTCTTTCTTTGATAATTCAGGCTTACCGTTGCGGCGAACTTCTGCTTCGTCGTCGGTGATGTTTCCATCCTTGTCATACGGAGTCGCAGCGTGAGCGATACGGAAGTTTTCTTCTTCAAGAGCATTGAGGTAAACAATTTCTTTGGTAACTTTGCCGTTCTTTACTTTGGCATATGGAGTTTCGATCATGCCGAAATCGTTGATACGAGCATAGGTAGTCAAACGGAGCACGAGACCGATGTTTGGACCTTCAGGAGTGTGGATCGGACAAAGACGGCCGTAGTGAGATGGATGCACGTCGCGCACTTCGAAGCCTGCACGTTCACGTGAAAGACCGCCGGGACCAAGGGCCGTCAGCGTACGAAGGTGTTCAACTTCAGCAAGCACATTTTCCTGTGCCATGAATTGAGAGAGTTGGTTCGTGGTGAAGAATTCCTTGATACGAGCCTGGAGTGGACGAGGGTAGATAAATGAAACGGGCAATACGACGTCTGGCTCAACAGTCGACATCTTGTCCTGAATATTACGCTTCATCTGGGTCAAACCGAGACGGATACGCTGTTCGAGTAGCTCACCGACGTAACGTACGCGACGTGAACCAAGATGGTCGATATCGTCGGCCTGCATCTCTGGATCGAGTGACAAAGTCACAATGTGAGCAATGGTTGTCGCAACATCGTCCAATGAGAGCGTGCGACGTTCCAAATCCTTTTCTTCCATAGACTTACCAAAACGCTTGTTGAAACGGAAACGTCCAACGCGTGAGATGTCATAACGATCAGCCTTGAGGAGTGCCTGTATAAATGAACGAGCGTTTTCTGGAGTAGCCAAATCACCATCACGCAAACGCTTGTGGATTTCGATATATGAATCATCTGCACTCTTTGCATGATCCTTTGCCAAAGTAAGATCAATCACCTTTTTTACATCAGGATTGCCATCAAAAAGTTCGTTAATCTTTTGATTTGTCTCAGCTCCGAGAATACGGAGGAGGGATGTAACCGGGAATTTACGCTTGCGGTCGATACGGCAGTAAATGATATTGTCAGCATCGATCTCGATTTCCATCCATACACCACGTGCAGGAATGATCTTGGCACCAAAAAAGGTCTTACCTTTGAGTTCATTTGAGGTAAAGAAGATGCCGAAGGAACGAGCGAGTTGTGGAGCGATAACACGTTCTACACCGTTGATGATGAACGTGCCGTGGTCGGTCATGACTGGAAAATCAGCCAAGAACATCTCTTGTTCTTTGACGACATTGAGAGATTTGTTCTTCAAGGTAACGCGAACCTTGATCTGACCTTCGTAGTTGAGCTTGTTGAGCTTTGCATAGTGCTCGTCGAACTTTGGGAGCATGAGCTCTGCACTACCGATGGAAAGCTCGAATTTCTTTTCGGCATAGTCCTTGATCGGTGAAAAATCCTTGAGCAAGTTAGAAAGACCTTGCTCGATGAGCCATTTGAACGAAACGACTTGAGATTCCACGAAGTTGGGCATCTCTGTCAGGGGCACTTGGTAGCGGCTGAAATATTTCTTCGGTCGAACGGCAGTAGTTTGTGACATATCGTTTATAAAATTATTAAAATAAGGGCTCTCCTTCTTACCACACTTTACATATCATTACTTGGGGATACCTTGTGGATATGTACTGCTCTTCACACACACAAAAAACCACCATCCAAAGATTCGGAAGCGGTTTTTTGTCTTACTTGAGGTGAATTTGCACGGTTGGGATCAATTTTGAGCCTTGTAATCCTCCGCTCTAGGGCAGAACTCAATCTGCGAAGTTAGGTGAACCCTACCAAAGTGTCCTTATGAAGTCAAGTGGGGATATTACGTAACTGAGCCCCGCGAATTACATTTCGGAACATAATTCGCTGGGCTCTTAAGTATTATTTCTGTCGCTTTTTCTTCCATTCTTCCATTTTCTGATGATGACCAGAGAGTAACACCTTTGGAACACGAAGTTTTTTGCCTTTGTATTCGATCACTTCAGGGCGAGTATACACATCCGGACTGGCTACCCTTTCTTCTTCAAGAGATTGAATATCGCCCAATACCCCATCGATACGACGAGTAATAGAATCAATCATTATCATGGCGGGCAATTCCCCACCCGTAAGGACATATGGACCAACAGAGATATCAACCATTGGAAAAGCCTTTTTAACACGAGCATCAATACCTTCATAACGACCACATACCATGACAATGTCAGTATATTTTTTAAATGTATCCGCTGTTTCGTTGGTAAATTGTTTTCCCGATGGACTAAAAAAGACAATTTTTACTTTCTTCGTCTTTTTACCGACTGCTTTTTCAATAGCTTTAATCACTGGCAATGCCTCAATAACCATTCCTGGCCCTCCACCATACGGACGATTATCAACTCGACGATCAGAATACGAAGGCTCCTTCCCTTTTGGAATGACAACGAAGTCGCGTGGATTGTAGTATTTGATGGAAATTAAGCCTTTTTCTTGAGCACGTTTAAGAATCGAAGCCTGAAGATAGGATTCGAAACTTTCTGGAAAGAGCGTTATAAGATGAAATGTGGTCATTTCTATATTAAAAAATCGTGGCACTTACTGTACCACGAATGGTCGACTTTGTCACGGCGGAAATGATGTGCTTGATTGAGCAATGAGTTGTCTAAGGCACCACTCGTCCTGAACCCCTAATGAATAGTTGAGTTCTCCTTCATGAACAAAGAGATGATTTCCCTTTGACCTTGTGCGACTATCGAAAAGCACACGGTCTATCAAGAAAGACATCAATCTAATCACGATATACTTCACAGGATCCGACTCATTAAAGACGACTTTCAAAGTCAGTTGTGTGCCTGTCTTATTTTTGCAGGCACCCGTTGAAATTCCTTGTCCATGAGCATAGCGATCGGAACAGATAGAATCCGTGTAAAACGTTAATTGAGGTCCATCGCTCTTGGGTAAGTTACGTAGAGAAAAATAAAGAACCTTCTGACGAACAGACCTGTCTGTATCCCACACTGAAACTAAGCCCCGGTAATCTACCTTATGTTTGATGACCTCCAAACGACAATGATACCAGATAGGTAATATGACCATAGACCCCTTTTGCTAAGTTTTGCGGTTGTAATCTAATCCTTTTGTAACATAGACAATGATGACTGTCGACCAGGAACAAAAAATCCCCTTCTCGGGGACTTTTTGTATTCTCTATTTACATGTATTTACCCCAACTTCAAATCTGCCATTGCTTCATCAATAGTCTTTACTGTCGCCGAGGTTGTAAATGGTTGTTCGCCAGACTTGAGACCACCGACAGGTTCGTTGATTTTGAGATTTACGCGAGAGTTGTTCTTCATACCAACAACACGGAGAAGAGTACGGACTGCCTTCGCAGTATTACCCTGTCTCCCAATAATCTTACCCATATCTGCGGCACTAACTTCCAGAGTAAGGAACACACCCATTTCATCTACCGTACGATTTATTTTTACTTGATCGGGAACATCTACCAAAGCCTTGATGACGTATTCGAGAAATTGCTGATCGGGCTGCATATCGTTTATATAATTAGTAAGAGGTACAGAGACTCTGTACTGGGCATAAGTGTAACAAATGGAAGTGGTCGCGCAAGGCGATCTGTGGGCATCCGAATCGGATTTATGCGACGACAGCTTCGGCTACAGGGGCTGCTTCAACTTCTGGGGTTGGTGCAGCGGCAGCAGGAGCAGCGGCAACAACAGGTTCATCTTTCTTGATAACAGTCTTCTTTGGAAGAGCGTTGAGCTTTACACCTGCAATAACTTTTTTTGAAACGAGGTAATTGTGAAGGGTGAGCGAAAGCTGTACACCTTGGGACATCCAATATTTTATCTTCTCAGTATCGAGCTGTTCGATCTTGTTGTCGATACGAGTATCGTACCAACCGAGGTTCTCGAGGTATTTACCACTCTTAGGACCATTCTTGGATTCAGTCAAAACAACACGAAACGTCGGTTCGTGGTTGCGGCCTGTGCGCTGAAGGCGGATCATTAACATGGGAGAGATAGTAACAAAGTACTGGGGAAAGCGCAAGGCGAGCTGGAAAGGACGGGTGCACGGATATTTTTCTGCTGAAAAATTCCTCGTGCTCGCGCCAGTCGCGCTCGCAAGGCACCCTTTACTTTCCAGCTCGCCTTGCTAAGCCTTTTTAACCAGTAACTTTGCTACTATCTTGAGGGTGGAACGAATACCACCTTTCTTGGTCCATCTTCCAAAGGAAAAGCGAATTGATGTTGTGGTGCTACCGTTGATGGCTTTGAGGACATAGGATTCGTCTTCATCGCGGAGACAGGAACTCTTCGTGGATATGGCGACTCCGTGGGCGTCGAGTTGAAAAAGAAAGAATTCATTGTCTATTCCCGGAATGGAGACATTGAGGATGTGAGGTGTGGCAATACTGGAATTGATAGTTATATCTGGTCGTATTTTTATGAGACCCTCGCTCAATTGGGTTCGAAGTTCAGTTATGCGTTGAATTTCTTTCTCCTTCCCTTTTTCAGTCAGTTCCAACGCTTTTGCAAAACCGACAATAGAAGGAATATTTTCGGTTCCTGAACGCAGACCTTTTTCTTGACCACCACCATATATAATAGGTTCGATCGGTGTATCTCGTTTTACATACAGACATCCCATGCCGCGTGGACCATATATTTTTGCCCCATCGAGAGTCAAAAGATCGACGCCGATTTTCTCTACACTAACATCCAAATACAAAGGCGCTTGTGCAGCGTCGGTATGAAAAAGTGGGTAACGACTTTCGGCAGCACCTTGTTCCTGAAATGATTTGCGTGCCTGACGAATAGCTTTGGCAATGTCACGAATAGGTTGAATACTTCCGATTTCATTATTTACATACATGACAGAAACGAGAAACGTCTCTGGCCGGATAGCTTTTTTGATTTCTTCAACAGATACAACCCCCTGCGTATCAACAGGAATTCGAGTTACTTCCACACCATTCTTTTCTATCATGTTCGCCGTTTCCATAACAGAAGAATGTTCGATAGCAGAAATAATCAGGTGCGGTTTTGCAAAACCACTTCGATGCGCA
>CALREM010000009.1 GCA_943355185.1 Candidatus Nomurabacteria bacterium
AGACTCGTGGAGATGTGCGTGGAGGTGGTAAGAAGCCTTGGAAACAAAAGGGTACTGGTCGCGCTCGTCACGGTTCTACACGTTCTCCGATTTGGGTTGGTGGAGGTGTCGCGCATGGTCCTCGTAATACACAGAACTATTCTCGTAAGATCAACAAGAAGACCAGAACAAAGGCATTGTTCACTGTCCTGTCTCGTAAGTTCAAAGATGGTGAGATTCTTTTCATCGATACTCTCACATTTGCAGAACCAAAGACCAAGGAAGCAAAGGGCATTCTACTCTCATTGTCGAAGATCAAAGGCTATGAAAAGTTGGCAACAAAGCCAGAAAACGTTGCTATTATTGCTCTCGATAAGCGACAGGACAACGTAACAAAGAGTTTTAGTAATTTTGGCAATATTTCCATCGAAGAATTCCGCAACGTCAACCCAGTTTCGATCATGAACCACAAATATTTGGTCATTTCGAATCCCGCAGAATCTCTGAAGGCATTAACAAGTAAGACGAAAGAGGATTAATTTTATTATCATGGCTTTACTCGGCAAAACAAAGAAAGAAGTAAAAAAGGTTCCCGCTGTTGTGGCATACAAAGCGGAGATGATCACTTCTGGACCTACACATGCAATCCTCCGTCCTCATATTACCGAGAAGTCTGGTATGTTGAGTCAAACAGGTAAGTACACCTTTCAGGTTATGAAGAATGCAAACAAGCAATCTATTGCTCGTGCTATCCAGGTGCTCTACAAGATCACTCCAAAGCACGTCACTCTTCTCAACCAACCTCCACGAAAAGTTTTTGTTCGTGGACGCCGTGGAGTTGTCCCAGGTCTCCGCAAGGCGATCGTTACGGTGAAGAAAGGCGATAAGATCGACTTTGTATAGGCTGACATTTTACATTTAATATCATGAAATCATACCGACCAACAACAAAATCTCGCCGTCACATGACAACATTGCCATTCAAGCAATATGTCACTACTAACGAGCCATACAAGCCTCTTACTGTTGGTTTCAAGCGTGACGTTGGACGAAATGCCTTTGGTCGCATCACGGTTCGCCATCAAGGTGGAGGACACAAAAAGCTCTATCGTATTATCGATTTCATGTATGACAAGAAAGACATCCGTGCAACCGTAAAGACTGTCGAATACGATCCTTTCCGCACCGGATACATTGCTCTCGTTGCATACAAGGATGGTGAAAAGCGCTATGTGCTTTTGCCAAAGAGTATGAAAGTGGGGAACTCATTCATGGTTTCTGAAAACGCTCCGATCGAAACTGGTAACCGTCTTCCTCTCAAAAAGATTCCTGTAGGTGCTTTTGTTTATAATATCGAAATCAAGCCAGGTAGTGGATCTAAGCTCGTTCGTTCCGGTGGATCTTTTGCTCAAGTTATCGCTAACGATGCAAGTTACACTCACATCAAGCTTCCTTCAACCGAAGTTCGTAAGATTCACGAAGATGCATGGGCTTCTATCGGCGCTGTTTCAAACGAAGAAAACCGTCTCGTAAACATCGGTAAGGCAGGACGCAGTCGTTGGATGGGTATTCGTCCTACTGTTCGTGGTACTGCTCAGAACCCTGTGGACCACCCATACGGTGGAGGTGAACAACGCCAAGGCCGAGGTCTCCGCCGTCTCAAGACTCGTTGGGGCAAGCCAGCAGGTAAGGGTCAAAAGACTCGTACTCCAAAGAAGTACTCAAACGTTTTCATTGTTTCTCGCCGCCAGCCAGGTAAGAACATGACCAGTCGCAGTTAGTTTCTATGATTCATAAGTTTATTACATTTTGTAAAAGTGTAATCGAATGGCTGTTAGGGAAGGCGTTGCCGGAGTAGATAAAAACCCTCAGTGAGGGTTTTTTGTTTGAGGAGTTGATTTGTCGGATAAATATAAGAGGGGTATTATGTATATATGAAAAATGCAATCACATTCAACAAAGGTTCAGCCTTACCAATAATTCTCGCTATTATCGGAATCATTTTACTCGGGGGAGCGTATTATTATTCAAAAACAATGAAAGGGGATGTAGCCTCTATTACAAATACACAGGTTGCCACTACGACAATCGAATCACGTGTTCAACCTGCAGTTTCAAATTCTCAATCCTCAGACTTGATGATTGCATCTGATTGGAACACATACATAGACACAAGAATAGGTTATTCATTGAAACATCCTGTCACTTATAAAGTATCTGATAATAATGTTTCAATTAACTCTTTAAACATTGGTGATGCAACGTTGGCCCAAGTTTATAACCCTGCAGATAATGGCGGAAAAGAATTTAATCCAAGTCTTGCAATAGGTATCATCAAGCAACCTTACGATGTTACAGGTAAAATTTTTACAAATATAAAAGAGTTCGCTCAATATTCGATGAGAGACACAAGTTACAACAAAGATCTTCTTTTTGTAGAAGTGAACGTTGGAGGATATCAAGGAGTGGAAGTTTCAGGGAATGTTAATTCTGAAATTGGCGGGTGGACACCTTTCAAGCTTCGATATTTCCTCAGGGGTACTGATGTTTATTCAATATCTTATTATCCACCCAATTATAAATACTTCGAAGATATACTTAAAACATTCACTCTAACTGACCCAGCAGTACGTCTTGATTCTGTGCTTAATTCTTACAATCAACCTGGTGGAACGTGGGGACAGACAATTACCTTGAAAGGAAAAGGTTTTAGTGGGCACGATACGATAGTAAGAATAAGAGGCAATGGAGTGAATGCTGTGCTATGGGGAGGAATGTCTACTTCGGATACGAGCATTCAGTTTGTAGTCCCTATTTCAAAAGATGTGTGTCCCGAATATACAGGAGCTTCTGGGTTACCTTGTTCGGCATATCAGAAATTATTGTCAGGTAGTTATGAAATAACAGTTGAAAATCAAAATGGAACAAGTGCTCCTGTGAAGTTTGAGATATTTAGAAGCTAATGAGGTTTGAATCCTCTTTAGTTCATCTCTCCAAACCTACTTCCGCCACATTTTTCTAGAGCACAACAGATTGAAATTATTTTAAATTTGATAAAATAGAGTAACGCCTACCACTCCTTTTATCATCTTTAATTTCACATCTACTCATGAAAACAAATAGCACTATGGTTACAAAAAGTCATCTTCTGGATTATGTTACCAAGTTCGAATTCAATGAATTTCGCGACGAGGCGAAAGACTTTAGAGTTGAAGTGCAAGATCGTTTTGTTGGGGTCGATAGTAGATTTAATTCTATAGATCAACGCTTTATTGCGGTAGACAAGAGATTTGATGCTGTAGATAAGCGTCTCGATACTCTGGATAGGAAATTTGGCCAACTGAGTGAGGATTTTCGTGTGCATACAGGTGTTATCGTTCAGGAATTTCGCGAATCTACTGCTACGATCATGGAATATTTACGTCATCTAGACGCCAAGAAAGTCGATAGGGAATAATAACAGTAATACTCATCTTGATCTGAAAAAATATATAAAGCAATTGTAAAAAAAATACGAGGCCCGTGTTACAATATACTTACTATTCGATAATAAGTTATTTATATGGCTATTCAAGCAAGTGTGGGGAGGAGTCAAGGTGATGATTCGTATACGGTAGGTGCGAATGCGTGTCAGGATGCAATAAATCAGCTTGGTATTAATGACCCCGACTTACTAATCGTATTTTCTTCCGTAAAGTATGATCAACAAAAAATGCTTGATGGGGTAAGATCTGTCGCACAGGGAACTCTTCTTGTAGGTTCTTCGACTTCTGGAGAAATAACTACACAGGGTCCTCTCAAAGATAATTCTGTAGCTGTTATGGCTATTAAGTCTCCTGGAATAAAATATTTTTCTGGTGTAGGGGAGAATGTTGCTGCTGGTCCTCGAGCTGCAGGAAAAATTGCTGCTGACCAGGTAAAAGAAAAAGCAGGTGCTGACCTCAAAGCTTTCGTTATGTTACCAGATGTATTGGCAGGTAATGGGGCGGAGACAGTTCGTGGAGTTCTCGACTCATTGGGTGCACACTTTCCTGTTGTTGGAGGAGCATCTGGAGATGATTTCGCTTTCAAGAAAACGTATCAATATGTAGATGGAAAAGTTTACTCAGGGTCTGTTGTCGGTTTGGGAATGGGTGGGGATTTTAAAATTGGTATTGGAGTAAAGCATGGCTGGATACCCGTTGGAGAACCTTTAACTGTTACAAAATCAGAAGGTTCTGTTATCCATGAAATTGACGGTAAGCCAGCGATTAAAATTTATGAGGATTATTTTGGAGAAGAAGAAGCAAAAGTCCTCCGAACAGAAGTTTTGGCAAAGCTCGCCATTACATACCCGTTGGGAATGAAAGTTGCTGGCAGTGACGAACTCCTCATTCGAGATCCACTTACAGTTAACGAAAAAGGCTCTATAACATGTGCGGCCGAAATTCCTGAAGGATCAGAAATCCGTCTCATGGTAGGAAGTCGTGAGGAAGCAGTAAAAATGGCAAAAATTGCCGCACAGAGTGCTGTTGATCAACTCGGAGGAAGCAAACCAAAGGCAGTCATTATCTTTAATTGCATTGCTCGGAATAAGCTTTTTGGTGACAAGTCCGGAGAAGAGATAAAAGCAATTCAAGAAGCTATCGGTGTGGATGTGCCACTTATTGGTTTCTACACTTACGGTGAACAGGCTCCACTTGGAGGAGAAGTTCGAAATATTGAAAAGTGTAATTCGGCATTCCATAACGAAACTGTCGTTATCTGTGTCCTTGCTGACTAATACATACAGGTGAATAGCACATCATACAAATTTTACAGTATTCTTCTGTTGATCCTCGTGATTCTAACAGAGATTATGATGTTGCTTGGTATTTCGAATACCGCAAGTATACTTACATCCTGCCTTCTATTTTTTTGTATTATTCTTGCCTATCGTTTTGCGGTTTTGCCGGATATTCATCGAGTTGAAGATCAACTTAAAAAGTTGCAACAAAATGCAAATGACTATGGAGTAGGAACTCGACTTCTTATACGCCGAGATCTTGAGTTGAGTCGCGCAAATGAAAAATTACGTGATGTCGACGAGTTAAAGTCGAATTTTATTTCCATTGTTGCACACCAACTTCGGACACCATTATCCGGTATTAAGTGGATGCTCGATATGATCATTAATGGTGAAATGGGCGAGCTTAATAATGATCAGAAAACTTTCCTCATGAAAAGTTACGAGTCGAACAATCGTATGATCAATCTTGTAAATGACATGTTGAGCACCGATCGTATACAATCTGGCAAGGTTCACTACGGTTTTACTTACCTTAGCATTATCGATCTACTAGACAGTGTCCTTTTTGAAGTAAGCCCTGCTGCGGTAAAGAAAAATATTACAATAGAATTAAAGAGTAAGTTTATGGGTATGCCTCAAGCATATGTCGATCCAGAGACAATGCGAGCTGTTATACAGAATTTGCTGGAAAACGCCATTAAATATACAATTGTAGGAGGAAAAATCGAGGTTGACGTCCAAAATAAAAGAGATCATTTAGAGGTGTCTATAAAAGATAATGGAATCGGAATTCCAGAAGATGAAAAGGCTAAACTTTTTTCCCGCTTCTTCCGTGCTGCCAATGCCATAAAATTTGAAACAGATGGCTCTGGGCTTGGTTTGTACATCACAAAAGCAATTGTTGAGGCCAATAGAGGAAAGATCTGGTTTGAAAGTGAAGTGGGTAGGGGGTCGACATTTTACTTCACGGTACCTTTGGGGATAATTAATAAAACAGTTAATAAGTCGGCAACTACAACCACATAAATTACAATGAAAAAGATTTTAATAATTGAGGACGATGTTTTTCTTGGAGATGTTTTGCTTCAGAAGCTAAAAAAAGAATATTTTGATACGGAACTTGCAAGAGATGGAGCAGAGGGTTTCGATAAAATAAAGAGCTTTAAGCCCGACCTGATCCTTCTTGATATCATTCTTCCTCATATGAATGGTTATGAAATTCTCGAAGCAAAATTTAAAGATTCTTCTATAAAAGACATTCCTGTCATAATTATTTCAAACTCAGGACAACCTGTGGAGATAAGTCGTGCACTCAATCTTGGAGTAAAAGATTACCTCGTAAAAGCACAGTTTGACCCAGAAGAAGTAATGATAAAAGTAAGATCTCAACTTCGAAAAGATGAGGATTCTGAGAACGAACAATCTGAAAATTCTGTAGTTACCAAAACTTCTCACAATAGTAGTCTCGAGGGAAAGAAAATAATGTGGATCGAGGATGATAAGTTTCTTAATGACATCGTCGCTCGAAAATTGGCAGCGACGAAATGTGTTTTTCTTCAAGCGTCTGAAGGGGAAAAGGCAATCGCAATGATCAGCGAAAATATCCCAGACATTATTCTTTTGGATATCGTATTACCGGGAATTGATGGATTTGAGATTCTAAAACGAATAAAGTCTGATCCAAAAATTCAAAAAATCCCAGTTATTATGCTTTCAAACCTAGGACAGTCTGAAAATAATGATAAAAGTGAGGGCATGGGAGCTGTTAAATTTTTGGTAAAAGCAGCTGTTACTTTAGATGAAATTATCGAAGAAATTAAGGCTGTTATTTTCGAGCATCAAGCTAAGTAAGTTACTACTTTCACCCAGTAGGCGATTCAGCAGAATCGCTCTTGGAGCCGAAGTTGCTACTTCACTATCGGTACAATAATCTGGAATGTGGCACCTCGATCGACACCTTCTGAAAAAACGTTGATTCTGCCGCTATGGCGACGAACGATCGCTTGGGCGAGATAGAGTCCAACACCAAAACCCTCAGTATCCGTCTTTTGAGCGTTTGCAGTTCTGAAGAACTTGGTAAATATTTTATTAAGATCTTTAGGGTCTATGCCAATACCGTTGTCGCTGACGGTAATGACAGCTTTTTTCTTTTCAAATGCGACGGATAGTTCTACATTTCGTCCTGGTGGGGAATAGGTTGCGGCGTTTTGTAGGAGAGTTTGTAAAACGAACTCCATGCGAGGTGTATCTATATTGGCAAAAATATCAGGATTTGAGCAGCTGACTGCAAGAAAAAGATTTTTTTCATGAAATGTCTTTTTAAATGTTTCGGCTAGATTGCGAACCAAATCACACACGTTCACTCGTTCGAATGAATATGAGCTACGGGTAGCATTATCTGAATCGGTCAGTTCAATCAGGGTCCCGGTGAGGTCTATAAGCTGTTGTGTTGCACGCTGCATGTCACTGAGACCTTGTTTCTTGAGACCATCTTGTTCTGTGGCAGCCATACCCTCGGTTAGCCACTTCATCTGTGTCAGAGGGGTGCGAAACTTGTGCGCGATGATGGTAATGAACTCATACTTGAGATTTTCATTTTCGTTGAGCTTGTTCCAGATCGCGCCGCCGAGACTTTTTACTATTACGCCAAAAATGACAATAGAAGAAGATATGAGAAGGACGTAGGGAAGAGTCATAGTCATATGTGATGTATATTAGTATATCATTGTTTGTTTATGTTGAATAAACATCATGTGAGTATGATTGTGTCATAAAAGTGAACTTTTAGATTGACT
>CALREM010000010.1 GCA_943355185.1 Candidatus Nomurabacteria bacterium
GTATAGAACCAACCACGAGTCTGATCGATAGCCTCACAAATAAAGTCGGCAGGATATGGCAACGTATCTCCTGAAAAGAATCCTTTTTTCTTTACATCAAATGGATAGTGCTCTTGCGCAAACGGCATTGCTCCACTGTCGAACCATACGTCCATGACTTCTTTGACGCGCTTCATTTCCCCACCACAATCACAGGCGAGTTTTACTTGATCGATATACGGGCGATGGAGATCGAGTTCGTATTCATGGTTATGAGGAAAAATAGAAAAATCCAATTCGCGGATCTGTGCATTGTTGATGAAGTCGACATCGGCACGCATATGCATGCACTGTGCCCTATTCCATCCTTTGGCAGCAGTAAAGAGTAAGAACGCTGGAGTTTCGTGGGTGACAATCAAAATGGTCTTACCTTCGTATCGTGCTTCGAGATCATAGAGGAAATCTCCCATGCGCTTTTTGATATCAACAAAAGTCTCACCTCCACCTTCAGGAGCCTGAGTAAAACGATCATGACCCTTGAAGCCTTTGACGAAATCAGATACTGGTTTTCCATCTCCCGATATAGTCCCCAATTCGCGAATACGATCATCGGTATGCACGATCTCTTTTGCGAAGCCGAGGTTTTCTTGCAAGATAGCAGCTGTTTCTTGTGTACGTACAAATGGCGAGACGAATACCAGATCAAACTTCATACCAGAAAGTTCCTTGGCCGCATCAGCAACTTGCTGCTTCCCTTTCTCGGTCAGATGGTGCGGAGTGCTCGCGGTGCCAGACAAAATACCGCGCACATTGTTTTCGGCTTGACCATGACGAATAACCACGTATTTATTTTGTGACTTGCGGGCAATCTCTGCTACAGACCCAACCGTCTTTCGTGTGTTACATGTTTCGCAGACCCATACAGGTAACGGTGTTCCCCAATAACGTTCACGAGAAATTGCCCAATCTTTTACATCCTTGAGCCATTCGCCAAAGCGACCTTCTTTGATATGTTCTGGTTGCCAATTGATATCCTTATTTTCTTTAACGAGCTTATTACGAAGTTCGGACATGCGGATATACCATGAGTCACGGGCGAAATAGATGAGGGGAGTTTTGCAGCGCCAACAATGAGGATAATTGTGCTCGTGCTTTTCTTTGTGGAACAGCAAACTTCCCTCTGGACGCAGAGCGAGGTTCTTGATGATCTCAACTGCCACTTGTTCATCTTTTACAAATCGTCCCGCCAAAAAGTCTGTTTCTTTTTTGAATGTTCCATCTTCGTTTACCAAATGATATTTCGGTAACTTATTTTTTGTCCCCAATTCAAAGTCGTCCTGACCATACATGGGCGCGATGTGCACAATACCTGTACCATCTTCAGTGGTCACAAAATCAGCCGCATATACTTTGAATGCGTTTGTAAGCTTTTCTTTTTCTGCACCGGACACATTATCCTTAAGAAATGGATAGAGGGGTTCATAACTTATTCCAACCAATTCGGAGCCTTTGAATTCTTTTTCAATTTCATAAGGGTCTTTTACAATTAAAAGTCGTGACTTGGCAAGAATTAGAGAAGCCTCCCCTGTTTTTATTTGTACATATTCAATATCTTTTCCGACAGCGAGTGCGACATTTCCCGGCAGAGTCCACGGAGTTGTTGTCCAAGCCAATAAATATTCATCTCCGCTACTTTTAATAGCTTCTTTTTGTTTTTTGATTTTAAACTTCACATAGACCGACAAATCTTTTACATCCTGATAGCCTTGTGCCAATTCATGAGATGAAAGTCCTGTCCCACAACGTGGACACCATGGAACTACTTTATAGTCTTTGTAGAGCAATCCATCCTTATCGACTTTACTGATGATGTGCCACAGTGATTCGATATAGTTTGGCTTGTAGGTGACGTATGGATCCTTGAGATCGACCCAATAGCCCATACGATCGGTGAAGGTTTCCCACTCACGAACATATTTCCAGACACTGTCCTTACACTTTTCATTGAATTTTTCGATGCCGTAGGTTTCGATTTCTTTCTTGGACTTTAATCCCAATTCTTTTTCAACTTGAAGTTCTACCGGCAAACCATGAGTATCCCATCCCCCTTTGCGACGTACATGAAAACCACGCATTGTTTTGTAACGCGGAATCGCATCTTTGAAGGCTCGAGCTTCGAGGTGGTGAATGCCAGGGAGACCATTGGCTGTTGGAGGACCTTCGTAGAAGATGAATTCTTTGCCAGACTCCTTGTTCTTTTGAAGTGACTTCTTGAATATGCCCTTCTCATTCCAGGATGCCAAAATTCGCTCCTCACGTTCAGCGTGAGGGCTTTTTACCCCTTGTTTTGGTTCTGCGGCAGAATCGGCCATGAGTTATAAAGTAAGGCTATTCTAACATATTAGCAAGCGACACAAACGACACCCACAGAGGATGTCGTTTGTGTCTAATAATGCGATCGTATAAGCCAAACTATCTTACAGTGAGAGTTGATATGACCTGATTAAACACGGCATCACTCGGAATAAAGGTATCGTTTTCTACAATATTCCTGACAATGACCAGTGTCTTATTTGAACTCAAGGAATAGAAGTAATATGCCACCCCTGAACCTTCCGCACCAATACTGGATGTTATAAACGTCTTACCTTCAATAACTTGATCTGATGTTCCGAAATCCTGAAATACCGAAGTAACATTATTGATAGAATCACTCAAAACAAGAAAAGTGATTCCTGGTTGGTTCTCAGCTGTACACAACCGCATTAGACCAGAGACCTCACCAACCTCACCTGATGAACATTCATTTTTTCCTATTTTCGATGCATATTTAGGATCAATCAATTTAATACCTTGATGACCAACTGTATAATCCCGAGGCAACCTCACATTAGTGTGAACTTCACTAAAAAGTGTTGGCGAGTAACTCACTAAATAATCAGTGCTCTGAATTTGTATTAAGGAAGAATCGATTACCGAGGATTTAGTATTCTGAAAATAAAATACTCCTCCGACTATAATCAGAATGACAATTATCAAGACTGCCCAGACTATTACCGCTCCTTTTTGTTTGTTCATAATTTTTATTTAAATAACATTACCCTACCCGCCTCTACTACATGCCTCACCAATGTATACATATATCTTACTTCATTACTGTACAACGTCACTTTCAGTGTAACTTATTAGTCGCCAGATAATTGTTATTGAAGGAGTACCCCAGAATAAGACGTAGGTTAATACCGCATACCACTCTGGTAGCTCGATAACCTCAGATGCGTTATCCCAATCCATAAGTGCGAGGATCCACAATGCTGCAAGCAAAACAAAACTGATAGGTTATGTGACTTTTAAGCTTCTTAGCGCAAAGAATATTCTTTTTTTCATAATTTTATATTACCCTACCCGCCTCTACTACATGCCTTACCAATGTATACGTATACCCTACTTCATTATTGTACCATCCAATAATTTTAACTAAGTTGCCAACAAACAACACAAGTAAGCTTCAAGTCTGCTACAGAACCACAAGAGTTACCTAGGATAGCGCTACACCTAATATTGTATTACTAAGAATAAATTTAAAAATAACAAATATTACTATAATAATAATGACCCATTTTAATAAAAAATAAATATTTTTCATAATTTTAGATTAATTTACCTGCTGCTATTACGTGTTGGACCAAGGTGTAGGTGTAACACATTTCATTATTATACTACATAAGCCCTACATCTCGGAGAACTTAATTACATCCTCCCCGGCACCTTAATTCCCAAAATCCACAATCCATTTGTCATGGTAGTCAGAAACGCTTTGGTGACTGCGACACGATACGGTGAAAGTGAGTCGTTTTTGTCGACGATGATATTCGAAGCATAGAAACCGTTGAAGGCACTAGAAAGTGCGATGAGATACCCTGCTACTTGTTGTGGAGCGAACTCGGTGCGAGCACGATGGATGATATCGGGAAAACGAGTGAGTAGTTTTTCGAGATGAGAGATTGGTCCAGAAGATTCGTTGACGTGGTAAGAACTCTTAAGAACAACTTCCAACATCCCTTCGCTCTTGGCTTTTTCCAAAACTGCAGCCGCACGTACTGCTGAGTATTGAAGATACGGACCAGAATCCCCTTCGAATGAAACTGAGGTTGCTGAGTCGAAAATGACATCACTGCCGATCGACTGACGAAGAATTGTGTACTTGATCGCTGCGATCGCAATCTCATCGGTCACTACATGCGCTTCTTCGGGTGTGAATTCGCGACCAGCGATTTTTTCCTGGACCAATTCTTTTATATCGTCGATCAATGACTCTGCTGAAATGATATTCCCTTTTCGAGAAGACATCTTGCCGGAAGCAAAACGCAGAAGGCCATGACTCACATGTTTTGTTTTCTCTGCAATTGCAGGATTAGTCAGAGAAAAAACTTTGAGCAGCACTTTGAAATAATCACTTTGCTCATTGGCGGTGATAATCACTGACTGATCGAGCTTTGGATATTTCTTAAATTTCTCGGTATTCAAACCAAGTTCTTTGGTCTCATAGGTTGGTAATCCATTCGAAGTAATGAATACACGTGTATGAACTCCATGATCTTCACCTTTGAAGACGGTTGCACCTTCACTTTCCTGAAAGACCTGGCCAAGAAACTGTTTAACAATGCTTATACCCAAATCAGCAACTTCACTTTCAAAAAAGAAGGTGTCGAACTTCGTTCCCAAGCGGGCATAGATATCATCGAAGTATTCGAGACTCCACTTTCTTCCCTGTTGATATAGTTCATTAATAGCAGGATCTGACTTTTCAAAAATCTGTTTATTGATCGCTGCAATCTCTTTTTGCGCATCAGCATTATCTTCGTACGCTTGTGAACCACTGACATACATCTCTCCCAAAAATTGAACTTTCTCTTTGATGGATGCGCTTTCCTGTATCTTATTTCCCGTCTCTTGAATATTTTTTTGTATCCCCCAAATCGTCTTCGCCACATGCAAACCAACATCACCTTGATAACAAGCGCGAACAACCTCAGCGCCAGAAGATTGGATCAAGCGAGAAATAGATTCACCGACTGCATTGGACATGAGGTGACCAATATGAAAAACCTTAAACGGATTTGGGTCGGTGTATTCAACCATGACCTGCTTGCCCGCATCCTCTGATGTCCATCCGTATTCTGCCCCACCCTGAGCGATACTTATATTGTTTTCTACAAATACATGACCCTTTATTTTGAAATTGATAAAACCGGGACCGGCAATACTGACTGATTCGATAAAGTCGGGTTGATCCTTGGTAAGCTCTTCAACAATCTTTTCTGCTAATGCCCGAGGATTAGTTCCAGCCTTTTTTGCATATGCCAACGCGACGTTTGTCGAATAGTCGCCATGTTCTGGATTTTCTGGATAGTCGAGACGGAGAGATGATGCGTCAACAGAGATATCCAACCTCGCCAATGCAGGCACGAGGTGCTGTATGAGATCGTTCAATATGTTCATAGCTAGATTGTATATGGCGAACCCCGCTGTTGCAACGGTATGATAAATAAAAAAAGGCCACGGGGCCTTTTGACTGAAATGTATTTAACGAGGATTAGATTACCTCAGACGAAATTCATCTGAGGTTTTAAGATACGCAGTAAGAGAAGTGCGGCGCTTCTTCTCGGCCTTAGTCACACGACGACGAGCAACTTGGGCTCCGAGCCGAGGACGAAACAACATTCGCAGTTTACGGGGATCAAATATAGTTTTCATAGGCATTCCGGTGCCTACTATACACTACTTATCTTTTCCTCAAAACCTTATCAATTTTCTGAGCAATCTTTCTAAAATCTTTTTCTTTTTTACCCCGAGTGGTTTCTGCGGCCGTACCTAGACGAATCCCCGAAGGATCAACAGGACTTCGAGTCTCACCGGGAATCGTATTTTTATTTACAATGATACCCGCTTTTTCCAAGCGATCACTCGCCTCTTTACCACCGAGACCTGCACCTCCGCCAACTGGCGGACTCCACGTATCCATCAATATCAAGTGACTGTCCGTCCCTCCGGAAATGATTCTCCAGCCCAACTTTTTTAATTCATCAGCAAGAGCTGCGGCATTTTTGATAATTTGAACTGCATATTTCTTGAAAGCCGGACTTGCTGCTTCTTTGAGAGCCACTGCGACCGCAGCAACTTGGTTGAGATGCGGACCACCCTGGAGCCCTGGAAAAACTGCTTTATCGATCAATTCTGAAAAAGAGTGCGCTACTCCCTTTTGATTGGTAATCGTCTTATCCAATCGTGAAAAAATCAGCGCACTGCGTGGACCGCGAAGTGTCTTGTGTACAGTAGTCGTAACTACGTCAGCGTATTCAAATGGAGATGGGTATGCTTTTCCTGCGACCAATCCTGCAAAATGAGACATGTCGACCATCAATATCGCTCCACATGCGTCGGCAATTGCGCGTAACTTTTTGAAATCAACAATCCGAGGATACGCCGTAAATCCTCCGACAATAATATCTGGCTTTTCAGCTATTGCTTTTGCTTTGAGATCAACGTAATCAATCGTCTCGGTTTTTGGATCAACTCCAAAAGGAATTTGTTTCCACGCCTTCCCTGTCATCGAAACTTTATAACCATGCGTCAAATGTCCCCCATTATCCAAAGACATGCCCATAATTTTTCCTCCAAGCGGAACAAGCGCAAGATATACGGCAAGATTTGCCGGTGAACCAGAGAGAGCTTGAACATTTACATGCCAGCGAGAAGCATTCAAACCAAATAGTTTACGTGCGCGATCTTGTGTCAGACTCTCGAGTTTGTCGACAACTTCATTACCTCCGTAATATCGCTTGCCTGGATATCCTTCGGCATACTTATTGGTCAGTTCAGTCCCCAATGCTTCCAATACATCTTTTGAAACAACGTTTTCCGAAGCAATCAGATTGATGACACTCTTTTGACGCTTCTTCTCGGCTTCGATTAATTTCTTTATCTGGGTATCTTTCATGGCCTGCATTGTAGCATTAGCCCTAGGGTAGGCCTAGGGGCTAGGGGTTTTCCACTCAAAAGAAAAGACCTACCACGCGACTCAAACGCGTGATAGGTCCGGAACCTGAGTCTGGAAAGAAGGAACAAAAAAACCAGCTCAGGAAATTAAAATGTAGTACCGCCACAAAGATTACTCCTTATCCCCAATAAGTCAACAAGTTATCCAGAGGTTTATCCCCAGTTTTACGACAGATCCGCGGCGAGGCCTACCCTTGCACAGGCGCTATTTCCCCGTACTCCCGAAGCCACTTTCTCCCCGAGCGGTATCTGAAAGACTCTCGGCTTCGATAATATCCACCAATTCAATTTTTTGAATAAGTAATTGCGCCACTTTATGACCCTTTTCGAAAACGTACTCAGTCGTGCCAATGTTTACTATTCCAATAAGTAACTCTCCCCTATATGTTGAATCAATCACACCACCAATAGTTGTAAGGC
>CALREM010000011.1 GCA_943355185.1 Candidatus Nomurabacteria bacterium
CCACCTGCATCTATTTCAAAGTTACCCGCAGCTTTACCTGCAACTGAAGTGATGACTGGTGGGAGGTTGGTGGTGGGCGCAGTGATAGTGAAATATGAATCACTCACATCGTACGTACAATCAGGGCCTTTGCTAATACAATAGTTTCCATTTGAACTCTTTGCTACAACGATTATTTTGTATTTACCAGGCTGAATATTCCAACTCTGTCCGCTAGTAAGATAATCTAGTGGACCAACATGGACTGTATCCCACAGTAAAGGTCCTTCTCCGTTTGCACTGAGATTAATCCATCCAACAACCGAGGAGTCAACGGGGAAATTTTCTTTAACTATCCCGACTTGGACCGGATACTTTCCACCTTTCCAATTAATCGAAGTAAGGGTATATGGGTTATAATTTTGAACTATCGTCTCCCCTCCATTTGGACTCAGGACGGTGATGGAAGGGGTGGTGGTTGGTGCAGTGATGGTGAAATGAAAATCACCAGTATCTACAACCGATGCATTATTCTTACTATAGATCTGTATGCCATACTTTGTACCCGGTGCCACATTAGGCACAATTATTGATTCCTGGCCGTCATTTAAAGTCCCCGAGATCAAATCGGTTGTGCCTAAATACTCATTACTAATGAGTCGTATTTCGATCTTTTCTGATGACGCAAAATTCTTACTAGACCAACGAATGTCTTGAGTAGACCCGATAGTCCACGTCTCCCCTCCATTTGGACTCAAGACGGTGATGGAAGGTGTACTTGTAGTAGCTACTACATTGACTGTGACCGTACTCGTGGCATATGAGTTATCCATAGGATACGGATTAGCCTTGAGACATGTCAGAGAATACACAAATGTTCCAGCTGATGCTGGCGCATTGATACTTACAGCACCGTTAATTGGTCTACTATCATAAGAATTCCATCCTGAAACTTGACTGGTATTATAACAACGATCAGTATTCACTGATGTCCACGCGAAGTTCAGATTCGATAAAGGAATGACGGTGACAGATCCCGATGAATCATTGACTTTGAGAGCGATGGTAGGGGTGGTTGTGGTCCCATATTCCGGAAGTAATATAGATTTAGTACCACTACTCAAACGCACTGCCAATTCTGCAGCTGTCCCGATTGGCCACGTTTCAGTATCTGATCGCACGAACAGGTCAAAAACATTCACTCCTCTACGAATAGGGATATTCATATCAGAACTGTAGGATGTATTCATTTGAACCCCATCTCTATATATAACTATCGGCCATGTTTGAGATCCAAGATACATTCCACCTGTACTCCAAATTCCACCTGTTGGACCAAACAAGAAAAGATTGTCTAGTTCACTTTCTGTTGGAGAATTAATTGTAATTCTAAAATTCCAATTTAACCCATTACCAGGTCGAAATTCACTCAATTGACCTGCTCGATCAGTTCTCGTCAACAACGTTACTCCCTCGATTGTCAGAGGAGTAACTACTGTCTCTTGCCCTCCACTACACGCACTCAAACTCGCTCTTGTCAGAGGTCCGACAAAACCTGTCGATTCAATACCCACACTGGTCTGATATTTCTTCACTGCGGACTGTGTCTCGACACCAAAATAGCCGTATTGTGCAAAACCGGCTTGTATAGACGGAAGACTAAATCCTTTGGAGATCAGTAGCTTCTGCAAAGCCACAACGTCGGCACCAGTCGAACCAATAGTAAGGTTAGTTACAAATTGATAACACGGTGTTGAAGTTATCGTTTGTGCATGTACAGACGGAACTTGTATAAAAACAAATGCCGCCAGCGCTAAAAGAGCGAGTGGCGACAGGATGCGAGCAATAATGGATTTTTTCATAAGGACGATTATTATAAATAAGACACACTTATGCAGTGTATGCTCAATATAATACCACCCCCCCCATTTAAAGCATAGGTGTATAACCTTAGGCATTTCTTGAGAACTTTTTCCATAAAGGCAAAACCCCCTATTTCTAGAGGGTTACCCATCGCCTTTCGGCTAACGTAGTAAAAATATACTACACCTTCCTCTTCTCCGCAATCTCCTTCTCCACATTCGCAGGAACCACCTCGTAGTGATCGAATTCCATCATTGCACTACCCTGACCTGAGGTCATCGAACGCAACGCCGTGGTGTAACCGAACATTTCTGACAATGGAACCTTGGCGTGAATGGCGATAGCCTGACCACGCGGCTCAGAACCTTCTACTTGACCACGCTTGGAAGCGATGGAACCGTTGACATCACCCATATATTTCTCAGGGGCAATAACTTCGAGTTTCATGATTGGCTCAAGAATAACCGGCTTCGCACGTCGTGCAGCTTCTTGGAATGCCTGGGAAGCAGCAATCTTGTAGGCGATTTCGGATGAGTCAACGTCGTGATATGAACCGTAGGTCAATTCACATGAGATATTAACCAATCTGAATCCAGCTACGATACCGCGATCCATGGCTTCATGAACACCTTTTTCAACAGCAGGGATGAATTCTCCCGGAATCGCTCCACCTTTGATGGAGTTGATGAATTCAAAATCATCATACCGTTTGATATGTTTTGGTATTTTCTCGCCTTCTGGCCATGGTTCCAATGGTTTGATAGTGATTTTGACGTGACCATACTGACCTTTACCTCCTGTTTGCTTGATATATTTGTGTTCCGCTTCAGCAGTACCGAGAATCGTTTCGCGATATGCCACTTGAGGCGCACCGACGTTTGCTTCAACTCCAAACTCACGCTTCATACGATCGATCATGATTTCGAGGTGAAGTTCACCCATACCAGAGATGATCGTCTCGCCTGTTTCAGGATTTGAGGAAATACGGAATGTCGGATCTTCGTTACCAAGTTTCTTGAGCGCCATACCCATTTTTTCCTGGTCAGCCTTTGTCTTTGGTTCAATGCGGAGAGACACGACCGGTTCCATGAATTTGATCGTCTCAAGGATGATCGGATTGGTTTCATCAGCAAAAGTGTGTGAGGTCAAAGCGTCTTTGAGACCCACAGCTGCAGCGATCTCACCTGCAAATACTTTCTTTACTTCTTCACGCTTGTCAGCCTGAAGACGAACGATACGGCCAAGACGTTCTTTCTTGCCAGTTGTAGCGTTGTATATGTATGTGCCTGATTCTATGGTTCCGGAATATACGCGGAAGAATGTCAGCGCTCCTACGAAAGGATCGTTTTGGAGTTTGAAAGCCAATGCAGAAAAAGGTTCTGAATCGGAAGCGGTGCGAATAACCTCTTCGCCAGTATTCGGATTGATACCTTTGACTGGAGGAATGTCCAATGGAGATGGAAGATAGTCCACAACTGCGTCGAGCACCAACTGCACACCTACGTTCTTGAGGGCCGATCCGGTGAATACAGGGAAAATCTTGTTGGCAATAACTGCCTTACGAGTGAGTTTTTTGAGCTCATCCACACCAAACTCAGCTCCTTCAAGAAAACGAGTCATGGCATCGTCATCGTTTTCAACGATCTTTTCGATCATCTCGGCACGATATTTCTTTGCTTCATCGAGCATATCAGCAGGAATTTCCTTTTCAATGACCGTGATGCCTTTTTCACCTTCAAAGAAATAAGCCTTCATACGCATAAGATCTACAACGCCATTATGATCCCCTTCGAGACCGATCGGGAGTTGGAATCTAACTGCGTTTTTATTGAGACGTTCGAGAATAGAAGCATATGAACGTTCAAAAGATGCACCTGTGCGGTCCATTTTGTTAATGAAACACAAACGAGGAACGTTGCTCTCATCGGCATAGCGCCAGTTTGTTTCTGACTGAGGTTCTACACCAGCTACTCCGTCAAATACCACCACTGCCCCGTCGAGTACGCGCAATGAGCGCTTTACTTCTACGGTAAAGTCGATGTGTCCGGGAGTATCGATGATATTGAAACGAACCTTCTTTGAGACATCGGTCACAGGCATGTAGGTCGGATTCCAGAAACAAGTAATAGCAGCAGCGGTGATCGTGATACCACGTTCACGCTCCTGTTCCATCCAGTCAGTGGTTGTCTCACCTGTGTGCACCTCACCGATCTTATGAATCATACCTGTATAGTACAGAATACGTTCTGAAGTGGTTGTCTTGCCGGCATCGATGTGTGCGATGATGCCGAAGTTACGCATATGCTCAAGAGGATAGTCTCGATTCATTTTTTCTTAAAATTAAAAGTAAATAGTAAACTTACCACGCAAAGTGAGCGAAAGCTTTGTTTGATTCGGCCATCTTGTGTACATTTTCACGTTTCTTAACGGCTTCACCTTCATTCTTAGAAGCGGCGATGATCTCATCGGCTAACTTCTCTGCGATAGGCTTGCCTTTCTTAGAACGAGCTGCTTCTACGATCCATTTCATAGAGAGAGCTTGTTTGCGTTCTGGGCGAACTTCACGAGGAACCTGATAGTTTGCTCCACCGACACGGCGGGAACGAACTTCCATTTGAGGAGCCGTGTTTTTGAGTGCCATTTCAAAGACCTCAATCGGATTTTCGACTTTGGCCTTATCTTTGATTGAATTCAAACAATCATGCACGATACCACGGGCAATGTTTTTCTTGCCGGATTCCATCACGTAGTTGATGAATTTAGCTACTTTGAGTGAATCGTAGACACTGTCTGCTCTAAGATCACGTTTTATATTGAGTTTACGTCGCATAGTATTGTATTAAACTTTAGCCGCCTTAGGCTTCTTATTTCCGTATTGACTGCGACCTTTACGACGACTTTCTACTCCTGCGCAATCCAAAACACCTCGAACCACTGAATAGCGAAGACCGACGTCCTTTACGCGACCTCCACGAAGGAGAACTACTGAGTGTTCCTGGAGATTGTGACCCATACCTGGAACGTAGGCTGTTACTTCGACACCGTTAGAAAGACGTACACGGGCAATCTTGCGGATAGCTGAGTTTGGCTTCTTTGGAGTCTTGGTTGTTACCTTTACGCATACACCACGCTTGAACGGTGATGGAAAGAAAACGGGACGGTTCTTGATATGGTTGAAGGTACGAGTCAATGCGATTGATTTTGACTTGCGACTGAAACGCTTGCGATTACTTTTGGTGAGTTGATTGATTGTTGGCATATTTGTTAGTAAACCCTCGTGGCAATCCTGAATTCTTCACTGTTTTTGGCTTGAGAACGTGGCCGAGACAGTTACTCATTCTTGCCTAATAATGTACTGGCCTCAAAAAAGGCAGTGGGACTACCTTACCATGGAGAAGCTCTGTATACAAGTTTAGCGAGGTTGCACCTCGCTACCTCGCCGGAGCGGCGAGGCCTACCCTTGTACAAAAAAAGGAGGACCTCAACGCCAAAGCATCGAGACCCTCCTCATGAAGTCGCCCTAGAAACCCGCAAAGATAACCGAGGCAACAAAAGTATTAAAACAGACAACCGGAGTGTTCAGAATCGTGCTGCCTGGACAATCCCTTGACTGGTGCGATGTCCTGGCTTGAGCCGAGAGACGCCTGTATACAAACGAAGCTTGGGAAGCGGCTGATGCGCCATTCCTGATCCTTGCCTTTCCATACCGACTTGAGTCCGACGATGTCCGCTCTTTGCCATATATGTAGTATGTTTGTTGTTGTTTTGTTCGATTGCAATGAACTACGAACGACAGTTCAGTCAAAAGAGTAAATTAAAAGGAGAAGATTGTCAAAGGATATTAGCGTTATATCCCCACCCTAGTAATCACCTGAAACACAAAGGGTCTTATCAGTTAAAACGAGGAAATCATTCCGAGTTAACTACTCAATGCCATATCTACTAGAAATTTTGTGTACTTTTTCAATCTCAGCATTTATCTTAAGTGCCGGTAAATATTTTTTTAGTAAATCCATAAAATCTAAAAATCCGACAAGTAACATACTTACAGATATTTTTACTTCTTTATCTTCATTTTTTCCTATTAAGACCGTTTCCTTAAGAGAAGGAGAAAATGAAACTTTTTCAACTTGACTCCACGATATATTTTTTGCTTTAAAAAACTGATGATAAGTTATTTTATTATCATTAAATTCAATTTTAGTACTATAAGTCGCAATAAAACAAAGGATAGATACTACAGAGAATCCAACACATAATATCTTTGCCTCCAATACATTTTGTTGAAATGACAATACACTAATGATTGAAAAGAAGATAAAACAAATAAGAAAAATCCAAAAAACGAATTTATGATACTTCAAGACATGCACACCATTCTCTTCGTGCGGTAGCTCTAGTGTAAGTAGTTTTCCTTGAAGTGTGTCTGCTAATTGCCATTGAAATAACGTGAATAAGAAATCACTCATTATTTTAAATTAAAAGGATAATTAACCTCAATCATAACATATGGAGAGCTCCTACATCCCCACCCCGGTAATTACCTGAAACACAAACGGTATGATGGGTGAAACTATTTTCCAGAGGAAGAAGACGACAATGAGAATAAAGAGTGGTGCGTACATTTCGAGGGTCATGCGGAGGCGACCGTATTGGTTAGGTAGAAGTGCGAAGAGGAGCTTTGATCCATCGAGCGGTGGCAATGGAATGAGGTTAAAGATCGCCAAGACAATATTGATGAGGACTATATAAGTAAGGACTTCTATAAATGGTGAGGTGATGGTCTCTGCATTTACGGCAAAACGCATGATAGTGCCAAATATCACGGCCAGAGTCAGATTGGACAAGGGGCCAGCGGCTGCGATCAGAAATTCGCCTTGGCGTTTGTTCTTTATATTGTACGGATTATATTCAACCGGTTTGGCCCAGCCGAAGGTGACACCGAACATTGAGGTAATCAAAGGAACGATCACCGAACCCATAGGATCCAAGTGTTTGAGGGGGTTGAGGGTCAGTCTCCCCTGCAGGCGCGGGGTCGGATCACCCAGGCGATCGGCCATGTATCCATGAGAAAGCTCATGGAGAACCACGGACATAATAAGGATAATAATGGAAACAATCGTAATCATGGCTTTGCTTTTTGTACTCTGTATGTTAGCATATTCCCTACATTACTTTATATGGCTAAAATCTGCGAAATTACAAAGAGAGGTTCAATTATGG
>CALREM010000012.1 GCA_943355185.1 Candidatus Nomurabacteria bacterium
TATCTCCTCCTCCGGAAATGCGGCACTGGCTGCAGTGATTCATATTCAGGAAATAAATAAGCGTAACAGCGAACCTGTCGAGCTCGAAGTATATGTTGGCCATCGCATTGCTCCACACAAGCTCGAAAAACTCGAAGCATATGCCAGCGAACATATTCGCATCATGATCAAGGAGCATCCTCTTCACGCACTTACTCAAGCAAGCCAAGAAGGATATCGCAGTCTCCGTCAATCAGTCGATGACGTTGCTTTGACTGGCTACACTTCCCTCGCCGAAGAACTCATTTCTATAAAAGACCTCGGGGCTATCTTTATCGGCACATCTTCTGGCACAACTGCCCAAGCTCTCGCTCAATATGTATTGAAAAATAAACCTTCAATTCAAGTTCACCTTATACAAACATCATCATGTCATCCTTTGGTAGATGCATTTGAATCTTCTGACGCCCCTGATGAACTTTCTATTGCCGATGCTATCGTCGATCACAATGCCTATCGCGCTCCAGCGCTTATTCCTTTGATTACAAAAACAGGCGGTCGAGGCTGGACTGCTTCAAACGACGATATTCGTGCCGCGCAAGAGCTCTCAGAAAAATACGCTCAACTTTCCATATCCACCAACAGTGCACTTTCAATAGTCGGTGCAATGAAAGCGGTAGAGATCGGTTATGACATCGAGGGTATTGTCGTGTGTATGATTTGCGGTGAGTAGATCGAGAACAAGCCTGAAGATACATTAGGCTGCGAAGCATATCTCTTCTGAACCCTCTTCGCAGGCGCCACGTCCACAACATCTAAATAATCACTTCAAGGTGGCGACGAGAAAAGACAGCTCCGCGAACACTTCCGTTCTTGTGAGCGGAGCTGATCGTGGGTGAAGAAGAGATATGCTTCGCAGCCTTATTTATAATCCTTTCACCGCCTTCACAAAACGATCACCTCTCTCCTTTCGAGAACGATCCACACCTCCCGCCAGAAACCCTGGACTAAAGAGAACCCGATCACCTTTGACAGCTTGTTCCGAAGCCAGAAGTACCGCCTCTTCGATCGTCGGTACTGAGTGAATTTTCATATCAGGAATTGCCATCAACGTTTTGCGCTCTTTCATCGTGCCGCTTCCGGGAAGGAGGATAATCGTGCGCACACTTTCAGGAAACAGTTTGTACAATGTTCGATAATCACACCCACTTTCTCCACCACCAAATACCAGTATCATATTTTTTTCTCCTGCAAGCGCACTCACTCCTATTTCCGTTGAACACGAAAACATAGAAGCAGTGTCATTATAAAATTCAACATGTTTTACTTTGCGTACAAACTCGAGGCGACCTTTGAGTGGTTTCCATTTTTCCAGGACATCACGTGCAGTATCGACAGTCACATTGAGAACATAGGCAGCCTCAAGCGCCAAGGCTGCATTTTCCCGATCATGCTTACCGGTGCCTCGGAATTCCCAACCAGCAGGGACTGCTGAGGCCTTGGTACGAAACATCTTTGCCCGTGCATGGAAACGATCGGCATGAATAGCGTCGATCACTTTGTCACTTCCGATAATAAAATTGTTATAGGTTTGATACGAAAGAATTTCGAATGGAGACTTCACATACCCCATCGAAGGAACACTTGTCAGCACAGCAATATGAGGGCTCATACGGAGTGCGTGAAGTTCCGTGAGCATCGCCTGTTCGATACGGATCAGAACCACGTCATTACTCTTAACCTTGGCCAGATGCACCAACGCCCCCTCTTCTGATTCAGGATCAATGATGAACAAACGCTGCTCGGCACGCGCACCACAGACGCTCTGGAGCATAGGTGTCAACATACTCATGACTGTCGATTTGCCTGCCACACCGATAATACCGACCACTGTGACAGCCGGGGCCAATCTGAAGAACATCGTCTCTGGATATTCGATCGGGATTTTCTTTTGCTGAGCCGGTGCCAAAAAGGATGAATCTCGAGGATACTCGTGAGACAAGATGATCGCATCCATATCCAGTAAATCTTCCGGAGGAATAGAGCCACAGACATAACTGATCAACCCAGCAGACCGTAACAATGTAATATATCCTTTGAGACGTGCTTCGCTTCGCAGATCATAGATAGCTACCAGAGCACCAGCTTTTATCAAAAAAGTAATATCCGTGATCATTTCCCCATGTGGACCGATGCCGATCACTGCAATCCGTTTTCCTTTAAAGTACGTACGTGAAGACATGACGCTATCATAACGAAGGGTTCGGGTTGGGGCAAGTTTATGCAAAAAAAGAAAAGCCTGAGAAGTGAATCTCAGGCTTTTGTGCTTCTGGCGATTAATTGTTCTGAAAGAGAAGAGCCTCCATGTACCTAATGCTGCTGTAGTGCTGGAATCCTGATTGAACAGGAACAACGTAGCACTTGTTATCTGGTACCTGATGATCTTTTTTCCATTGTTCTACGTATTCAGGTACAAATGCCTGCAACATCACAGCTCGTATTTCCTTCAATGTGAGCCTGGTTGGTTGTGCATCATGATTTTGAGTTCCGTTAAAGAGGGCTAACCAATTCTGATCCCCTAAATACCAATGAGGATCTCCTGGACAGTTACCTCTGCAACGAAGCACGTCCCAATTGACTGTTTTCCGGTCTGCCGCAGGCAGATCAATAAAACGTAGCATTGCGACCAACGAGTTCAAGCCTTCATCTAAACTCGCTAGCAACCCTCGTTCTTTTGCCAATTTGATGTTCCCGAGAATCGAAACCTGACCTCGAGAACCTTTGATCACAGTGATCATTGCCTGGTCACTCCGCATAGCGTTGTGAGCCTGAGGATTATCTGCTTGATCCACAGTTGCTACAGCTTTCACTTCAGTAATAGACCCTTCACTGTTTTCGACCTCCAGTCGAAATTTTCCGTCAAACTCAGGTGACTTCACTATTCTCCTGAATGAGTGAAATTTAACCTGATCGATGTATAACAGAGAGAGGATGTGCTCCATTTCATCCATGACATCTTGACGTCTCTCAGGAATATGTGTGAATGTAGATGACCTCCAGAGAGATTGATAAATACTCTGGAGACCAAAGACCAACGGATCTTCATTCACAAATTCTTTTTCCAAGAGCTTTCGTAAACCTGTCGCTGCATCCGAATCTTCAAAACAAGCGTGCTTCAACAAACCTTCCATGAAATCACCGAGAGGTATTTCGTGTGAATCAGGTAATGGATACCGAGTGAGTCGCACATGAATGGCTTGTATGATTCGGAGAGCCCATCTCATTGCCACTCTTTCTCCTCCTGGACGGTTCATCTTAAACATCTTAATGAGACTACCGAGATGATGTTTTGGACAGCCGATGTTGTTATCGAAGTATGTGACTTCTTTAACCATGGAAACAATATTCGGATCATGAAGGATGTTAATCCTCTTTGCCATAATCCGTGAAGCACTGGTATTGGGAAGACGAGAGGTCTTTCCATTGCAATGCTCGTCGATATCACCACCGCAACCAATCCAGAGTTCCTGGTCAGCCATGATTTGTTCCAGAGGCTTTTTTGCATGAGAAGCATAATCCCTCGTGGCAGTTTCAATGCCCTGAAAGATATGCTTTCCATACTTGAGGGCCATATACAAGGCAAATGCCTCGTCGAGGTGAATATGAGTAATCACCTTTCTAACAATTCTCTGTTCTTGCATTCCTATCCTTTCCGGGCAGCATGTGCCCTATTTGATTGTTGTTTTAAACTAAATTTCAAAGTATATTCGCCATATTGACGAAGAACATACTGAAAATATTATAGCACAAAACTACCCAATCAGTCAACTTCATCACTCTGCGCCTCTTTACGGACAATGAGCTTCTTTACTTTGATCATTTCCTGAAGCATGGCTTGAAGTTTGACGGTATCAACCGCATCGATATCTGTCTCCACAATCAGATGTGAAAGTTTTTTCATAAAAACTCCATAGAGATCATGAAAATACTGTTCCAATACTTTGTGTTCATCTTCTGTGGGAACTTTTCCCAATTCACTTGCAGGACTATCAAATACTCTTAATACATCACTCGGACGATTCAGACCTTCGTAGGCAACTGAATCATGCCTCAAAACACCATCAAGTGATGGTGACACTAACATATAATCTCGCATACGGATGTTTGTTATTTAATAATTTGCACCAACACTAGTAAATGAATCTCTGGCAACAATGACATGGTCGAGAACGGTGATACCAAGAATCTTCCCTGCTTGCACTAATTGATTGGTGATTTCGATATCTTCGGCACTAGCCGATGCTTCTCCGGAAGGATGATTGTGCGCAAGGACGACTGCGGCAGCATTACACTCGATGGCAGGACGAAAAACTTCACGAGGATGAATGATACTGGAGTTAATAGTGCCCATAGAGATAACCTCATCACGAATCAGACGATTGTGACTATTGAGGTAAAGACCACGCAAATGTTCCTTGGGTAGATTCTTCATGTCTTGGAGATATGCATAGGCATCGGTAGCACTACGAATAATAGTGAAGCCGGACTGAGTACGATCGTACATACGACGACCCAATTCACCCACAGCCACGATCACACAAGACTTACCCATCGGAATATCCATGTCTTCTGATAATTTCTTTGGATTACGTTCGGCAAGAATACTCTTTTCGCCATATTCACGAATGATACGGTTCGACATTTCGATCACATCTTCCTTGGTGGTACCCGTCGTCAAAACAACCGCCAACAATTCTTGGATACTGAGTGCTTCTGGACCTTGGCTGACCATTTTTTCCCGAGGCCTACCCTCTATTGGAAGATCGTGGATAGTGAGCACATACTCGCGTGCAGAACGATTGACGATGTGTGCAGTTTTAGGAATAGCGTATGTGTTCATGTGTAGAATGTGCTTTAAGTTCATGGAAACCTCGCGCAGTCATAGCTGCGAGATCCTCAATATCCTTTTCTATTTTTACATAGAGATAATCGATCCGGTTGTCCATACTGTCGAATCGTTTGTCTATCTGATCAAATCGAGTATCAATCTGGGCAAACTTTGTGTCCATATTATCGATTTTGCGGGCAATAACTTCTAATGTTATTTCAGCTGGCTGAAAAGTTTTTTGTGTACTCATAATACATCGTAGTGTTAGATTAATAATTGGCAGGTACGAAAATTATACCAAGTGACCAATGTGTCACAAGCTTACACAACATAAAAATTGTTTCGTAATGTAAAAACTAGGTTACAGAGTCTCTACAAGAATCATATTTGTCTCTGAAGTGGCCCCAAATGGTATACAACCAACAATGATCACCTTATCATCCTTTTTTGCGAGGTTATTTTCCAGAGTTACCTTGCGAACCATGTCCATAATCTCTCCTGTTGTCTGAAACGTGGGGACAAGTACTGGGTAGCAACCAAACGACAGAACAAGCTTGTTAAGATTTTCTTCTTTATCAGCAAGAACCAAGACGGGTTCAGAGGAACGATACCGTGCAATCATACGAGCGGTTTTACCGGAACGAGTCAGAGCAACAATCAATGAAGCATTGATATTGTGCGCAGCACGAACAGCAGATTGTGAGACAACATCGGTTACGCCATGAGATTCTTCGTATTCAGCGATTGAATCACGTGTATAGATTTCCTTTTCAATACGACGAGCAACACGAGTCATCATCGAAACCGCCTCGACTGGATACATACCTAGGGTTGTCTCTTCAGAAAGCATTATTGCGTCTGTACCGTCGATAATAGCGTTAGCAATGTCGGAAACTTCAGCGCGAGTAGGAACTGGACTTTTGATCATCGATTCAAGCATCTGAGTTGCAGTGATCACCGGCTTGCCTACAGCATTACATTTTGCGATCAACAGTTTCTGAGCAAGTGGAACTTCTTCGGCAGGAATTTCGATAGCCAAATCGCCACGGGCAATCATAAGACCGTCAGCTACAGCAATAATCTCGTCGATACACTCTAAGGCTTCCGGAGTTTCGATCTTTGCAATAATATGAGCACGTGAACCTCCAGCATCAAGTATTTTACGGAGATCTGTGACATCACTTGCGCGACGTACGAAAGAAAGTGCGACAAAATCGACTTTGTTTTGTATACCAAACTGCACGTCCTTTTTATCTTTTTCAGTGAGAGCACTGATGGACAAATTGGCACCTGGTACATTTACTCCTTTGCGACCACCCAACACTCCTCCGATAATAACTTTGGTGATAATATCATTACCTTTGATCTCGAGAACCTCGAGACGCTTGGTACCGTCATGAAGCATGATTGCACCCCCGATCTTTACCTCTTTTGGTAACAATGGATAGTTGACGTGCACACGATCTGCTGTACCTTCAATCTCGTCGGTAGTAAGTGTAAAGGTCTGTCCTTCCGTAAGAGTAACGCTCTTGTCCTTGAATGTTCCGATGCGGATCTTTGGACCACCCAAATCTTGGAGGATAGCCACGCGTTTGTTGTTCTTCTTCATCATCTCACGAACATTGTCGACACGGTGCTGATGTTCGGCGAAATCACCATGCGAGAAGTTAAGCCTCATGACATTCATACCAGCATCGACAAGCTGCATGAGCTTTTCGAGACTTTCGGTAGCAGGACCAATCGTACATACAATCTTTGTTTTTTTACCGAGATTCATAGTTTTTTACAGAATACAGAATAATAGAACTCCTAGTCTACAGGAAGGTTAGGCAAGAATCAAGAATCAAGAATCAGAAAATTACTGTGCTATGAGAGGCTTTGGATTGACTGGGTATCGTAAAGGATCGATTTTTCGTTCGAAACACGCATTACCTGCTTCATGATTCCACTGTTCATTTTCCATACCCGGATAATACGAAGGATATGACATATCCGTACCAACTCCCCCATACCCAAAGCTTCCTCTGCCTTTTATATCTTGTGACGGTTGAGCGAATGTCGCACACACACTAAAAGTGGTTGAAGCAGTCCGAGTGTATCCGTATGCAGCTTTTGTTTCTGGATCTGTCGGAACAGTAAAACCAGCCAAAGGATCGTTGAGTTCATCCAATGATATAGGGAGGGAGCCTTTG
>CALREM010000013.1 GCA_943355185.1 Candidatus Nomurabacteria bacterium
GTCCCGTAAGATATTTCTTTGATGAAAAACTTGAAAATATATATTGGGGTTCAAATGCCGAAGCATTGCATTCTCAAAATATACTAAGAACAGGTCAGATATTTGCGGTTTTATTTGATAGGATAGAATTTGGTGGTGTTTATATAAAATGTGAAGGTGGCCATATACTTGATGGAAAAGAATTAGAAGTTGGATTGGAGATTACTAACTCTTCTAGGGCAAAGGAGGGGGAACAAAAAATTACCCTAGATTATTATGCAGCAGGAAGTGTTCAAAAAATGTGGTCAGCAAAAATGACTAATCTTTGGATAAATATGCCCGTGAGAGATGAAAATGGTTTAATCTTAAGAGATGAGAGAGTAGAACTAGAAAGAATTGAGGAAAATACCAGACCTAAAGGATTAGTACGTGAACCATTAGAAAAATCTGAAAATTAATGCTAAAATGCAAATTATGAAAAACTTGCAAAAAGGTTTCGTGGGGCCATTAGTAATAGCAATTATCGCAGTATTAGCAATAGGTGGCGGTGTCTATGTTTATAAAAATAAAAAAGTAAAAACTCTTCCTGTTGATACCGAAACGCAACAAACAAATACTCAAACTCCGCCAGTTAATACGCAAGCTAATAATTCTTCTTCGCAAGTTGATACTTCAAATTGGAAAACATATACTAATACAAAACAAGGATATAGTTTCCAATATCCAAAAGAATTATACTTAGATACATCAAATACAACAGTCAGACTTTTCCGAAAAGTTCCTTATGACTTTGATCTCTATGTCAGAATTGATCCAAAAAAAGTGGATATGCCTAAAAATAATTGGGTATATTCTGCAGGTTCACTGAATTGGAAATTTGACACTACTGGTAATGATGTTCTTTCGGCCACTATTTATTATCTTCCAATGGCTGGAAATAAAACTCTAATTATTACTAAACATGAATTATCTGATACTAAGGAATCAGAAGAAATGCTAAATAAAATTCTTTCCACTTTCAAATTCACAGAATAGTTTTTGTTTATTCATTTTTTGTCTTTGATTCATTAAAAAAGCCAAGTGCGTTAAGTAAACTAGTTCCAACTTTACACCACACTCCCCGCAGCGAATGAACGAAGCGAAGAAGCAAGTAGTAGAGTGATATAAATCTTTACCAGAGCCCAATGAATTATGTTTCGGAGCATGACCGCAATGAGATTCGAGTCCCGACAAATTACCCCTATGTGCTGAAGCCTTGGAAGCACATAGGGTATGTAATTTGGAGTGGGCGATCTTGCGGGCGTGTGGAGAAACGTAATTCACTGGGCTCCTGTTGATCTCCCTTTCCAAGTAAGGTTTTCCGTGTTACTCTACATAGCTCAAGAGTTTCGCTATTCAACGTATATGCCCCCGGTAAAACCACAATCCAGCATGTTCGGTCTCCTCAAACGCTACTATGTGTTTGCGCTGCTTTTGGCTATTGCAACCATAGTGGGAAATGGTTTGGGATTGGCGGTGCCAAAGTTTATTTCCGTCGGTATCGATACCTTTTCAAAAGGCGAAAGCATTGCCACACTTTTTTATATCCAATTCCTCATCCTCTCCGTAGTCATTTTCGTCTTCACCTATTTCCAAGGAGTCTTCCAGACCTATCTTTCCGAAAAAGCTGCGTACGATATTCGTGAAGAACTTGCTGACAAGATCTCTCGTATGACCTTTGCGCGTCTCGAACAGGAGACTCCGGCAAAATTGTTGACCAACCTCACGTCCGACATCGATGCAATCAAATTATTTTTGTCGATGGGAGTTGCTACAGTCATCTCTTCAGTCGTAGTTATCATCGGAGCAGCTACATTACTCTTGAGAATCGATTGGAAATTAGCACTTGCAGTCCTTACTGTTGTTCCGTTGGTTGGCGTGATATTTTTTGTGGTTTTCAAAAAGCTTGGACCGTTGTTCAAGAAGACACAGGAGTTCATTGATTCATTCAATACTATTATTAGTGAAAGTATCATTGGCTCCGCAATTGTTCGTGTATTCAATTCAGGGAAATTAGAACATGTGAAATTTAGCACCAAGAACACTGCAGCTCGTAACAACGGGCTGGAGATTCTCAAACTCTTTTCACTCGTCATTCCAGCAATCGGCGCTATTTCAAATGTGGCAGCCCTGATTATCCTTGTCTTGGGTGGTAAGTATGTGATCAACGGTACAATGTCATTGGGAGATTTTACCGCATTCAATAGTTACGTTTTTATCCTGATCTTTCCATTTATCATGCTTGGTTTCGTATCGAGTATTATTTCGCGTGCGCAGACTTCGTACAATCGTATCCGTGCCATCATCGATCTTCCTGAAGAAGCAGATTCTGGAACCGTGGCCACTGAGATTCAAGGTGATATCGAGGTACGTAACGCGACACTGACCTATGGTGAGAAAAAAGTATTGGACGATGTGTCATTCGCTATCAAAGCGCATACCAAGACCGCAATCATCGGACCAACTGCAGCAGGTAAGACACAGCTTCTCCAGGTGCTCATGGGTCTGACAGCATTGAATTCTGGAGAAGTCCGTTACGACGGTCATCCTCTCAAAGACTATTCAAAACAAACATTGTATTCGCACGTCGCTCTGGTGTTCCAAGATAGTGTCCTCTTCAACATGAGTCTCAAAGAAAACATCGCGTTTAGTTCTGCGGTAGCCGAAGAGCATACGCAAAAGGCTATCGAAGTAGCTGAGCTTCATGATTTCATTCATACGCTTCCACAAGGATTGGATAGTGTCGTCTCCGAACGTGGCACTTCACTTTCTGGAGGTCAAAAGCAACGCATCATGTTGGCTCGTGCATTGGCACTCAATCCGCAGGTTATATTGCTGGATGACTTTACTGCCCGTGTCGATGAATCAACCGAGAAAAAGATTTTGGCGAATATCGAAAAAAATTATCCTGATATTACTATTGTTTCAGTCACGCAGAAAATTCGTTCGGTGGAACATTTTGATAAGATCATTCTGTTGATGGAAGGGGAAGTCGTTGCCCAGGGAACACATCTCGAACTAACTGAAACATCTCCGGAGTACGCACAGATTATTGAATCGCAAAAAAGTACCAACACATATGAAAACTAGTTACTCATTAAAAGATCATATTGATGATGCACCACAACGCTCTTTCAAGAGTGCGTTCGCAAAGATGAAACCACTCCTGATTCAGGAGAAAAAGGGGATCATCATCGCTTTTGTGGCAGTCATCGCCAACGCCTTCTTTAACCTCGTTGGTCCATTGGGTATTGGATATACGATCGATACCTATATTATTCCTCAGGACTATCAGGGCGTTCTGATTGCTGGAGTAGTACTCCTCGGTATTTTCATTGCAGCCTTTATTTCCAACTATGTGCAGATGCGCGTGATGGGAGGTGTAGCACAACGTACCTTGTGGCAATTGCGCAATGATCTTTTTGCAAAGCTTCAGGATCTGCCTTTGGCATTTTTCAATCAAAATAAAGCGGGCGATCTGATCTCTCGTGTGAACAGTGATACGGAAAAGGTGAATGAATTTTTCTCACAAGGCTTAATGCGTTTTGTTGGAAGTGTGGTGATGGTGGGAGGTGCAGGAATATTTATCGTAGCGATCAACTGGAAGCTCGGTGCAGCATCTCTGATCCCCGCACTCTTTATCGTCATATTCACTCAAGTGGTTGCTCGTTGGGTTGGTCGGGTCAATAAAAAGAGTCTGACGACCAGTGGTTTATTGAGTGGAGAAATTCAAGAAACAATCGCGAACTTCAAAGTAATCTTGGCTTTCAACAGAAGGGATTATTTTAAAAAACGTTTTGCAGAAGTAAATGGAAATAATTTCAAAGCTGCTTTTCGTGCTGGTGTGGCCAATGAATTGTTTACACCGACTTTCGAATGGATGGGTAATATCGCTTTGGTTATTGTGCTTGGTTTCGGTTTGTACCTGATTGCTTCAGGGCAGTTGGCTATCGGTATCCTTGTTAGTTTCGTGATCTACGTTACGCGCTTCTATGATCCATTGCGTGAGATGGCACGTCTCTGGGCAACCTTGCAGACGGCCTTGGCAGCCTGGGATCGTATCGGGATCATTCTCCATCTGACGTCAGATGTGGCAGTTATTCCTGCTGAAACACTCAAACATACAGGCAAAGGTCTTTTGGAATTTCGTCAGGTTTCGTTCGGATATCCGGAGGGACGTGAAGTTTTGCACAAGGTGAACTTCGTATTTGAAAAAGGAAAAACCTATGCACTGGTTGGTCCAACTGGTGGTGGCAAAACAACAACCGCATCGTTGATCGCACGTCTCTATGATCCAACATCTGGTGAAGTGTTTTTGGATGGTAAGGATATTCGTTCCTATGATCCGAAAGAACGCGCTCAGAAAATTGGTTTCATCTTACAAGAACCGTTTCTCTTTAGTGGCACGATCAAGGACAACTTGCTCTACGGTCTGGATGCCTATGCGACGATGACTGATGCGGAACTTTCGGCTGTTATGGAAAAATTTGGATTTACTTCATTGGTGTCTCGTTTCGAAAAAGGATTGGATACACCGATTGGTTCGAGTGGTATGTTGTCTTTGGGTGAACGTCAGATCATCGCTTTCATGCGCGCAGTTTTGCGTGAACCTGAACTGTTGATTCTCGATGAGGCGACTGCAAATATCGATACGATTACCGAGAAAATTCTCGATGAAATTTTGGCCAAGCTTCCTCCGACCACAACTCGTGTGATCATTGCTCACCGCTTGAATACGATTGCCAATGCCGATGATATTTTCTTTGTGAATGGTGGGGAAGTCAAAGAAGCTGGTTCAATGGAACATGCAGTTGAAATGTTATTGCACGGAAAGCGCGCGAGTTAATTATTTCCAATCGATCTCTGGGTGACCCTGTCTGGCTAAATATTCATTTGCTTTGCTAAAGGGTTTTGAACCGAGGAAGCCGGTATGTGCAGAAAAAGGTGAAGGATGAGCTGATTCAATGATGAGATGTTTGTTACGGTCGATCAGAATACCTTTGTTCTTTGCATATGCGCCCCATAGAATAAAGATGAGGTGTGTACGCTCTGCAGAAAGCTTTTTGATGATTGCATCAGTAAATAATTCCCACCCTTTGTTCTGGTGTGAACCAGGCGTTTGAGCTTGTACGGTCAGAGTTGCATTGAGAAGCAACACTCCTTGTTTTGCCCAACGCGACAGGTCGCCGTTTGGTTCCGGAGTAATACCGAGGTCGCTTTGGATTTCTTTAAAAATAGTACGGAGCGATGGAGGCAGAGGAATATCACTGTGAACAGCGAACGAAAGACCATTCGCCTGACGCGCTCCATGATACGGATCCTGACCGAGAATGACGATCTTCACTTGATCAAACGGACAGAGGTCGAACGCGCGAAACACATCCTTTGGAGAAGGGTATATCGTCTTGTTGAGGTATTCTTCACGTACAAATGCTGAGAGTTCAGTAAAATAAGACTTTTCAAATTCCTCATGCAAAGCCTTTTTCCAAGAAGCTTCCATATGGACTGAGGTGGGGTTCATGGGGGTATTTTAGCCTCGGCGGGGCTGATTTTCTTTTGTTATTGTGAGCCAGCGGTATTTTCTCCATGCAAACAAAGCAGTCATTCCAATCCAGATGAGGGGAGTCATCAGTCCAGCGGTGAGATCTAGCGTCTCGTCGTAGCGGGTATGCGAGTCTCCATCCTTACGTAATATAACTTTATGATTCCACATCTTCACCGCAAAACCTGGTCCGATATCGGTGAGTATTGCTTCTGTTCCTGTGAGTTTTGATTGAATTGAAAGTTCTTGCCACCCAAGAGGTAAAAAACCCAAAAAGTACATATTCATGCGATAAGTAACTCCATTTTCCCAGCGATCTGGAAAGACCGATGTTTTCGCTGCCTTAAAAGCGACAAGTGGCGAGGCTACTTTCTGCATCATTGATGGAGCGTTGAGTGCATCAAAGACTCGATCGATATTCCATGGAATTGTTATGTTTGTTTTGAAAATCATATAAGTAAGAGAGTTTTCTGCAGCTTGTGGAAATTGGAATGTCTGACATGCTATCTATTATTCTATAGGGCAGGAGTTACGTCCAATGATTGCGTAGTATCCGCACCAGCTAAAGATAGCCTCGAATAGTACAAATCCAGAAAAAAATATAAGGACAGGATTCCAGGTGGTGAGAATGGCACACACGAGCAATCCTATGCCGATCATACAGCGGATCAGGCGATCTTTTGTGCCAATGTTCTTGTGTGCTCCGCGGACCGTGCCTTTTGCAAATTGTTTCAAGATGGTGCGATAGGTGAGACCAGCGATACCGGCGAGTATATACAGGATGATAATCAGTCCCCAGCCCAGAGGCGAGGCGATAAAGCTGGCAGGTGATTTGTCAAAAAAATTCTTTTTAAGTTTTGGGATAGTAGTGAGTGTATTTAGAGTTTCCGTTGCGCTGAAGGCCTCAATCTTGCCAAGAGCGAGTGAGTACTTACTGTCGTTGTTGCTACTCCATACGCGGATCTCATAGGTACCAGCTTCGGCGCGCGCCTCGTACTCTGGTCCCATCCAATACGTGTCCGCACCAAAAGGTTCATAAAATTCTTTCCACTCAAAATTGAGCCCATTGAGAACCGCAATCTCTTTACCATCACGTAATACCACAGCCGAAACATCTTTTTTCTGGTTGGAAATCGTGGGTACGAGAATATTTACATAAAGCTCAAAAGGCTTGTCTGTTTTTATTACATATATGTCGGGCTCACCGGTAAGTGTGCCGTAGTATGCTTTTGAAACTTCTGGATTTTGTACGATCGTTTGTCGACTTTCGACTATGTATGGTTGATGTGCGGAGGTAGAAGACGGCATAAAAACACACACAGATAGAAGTGTGAGCAATGTCATTCCAAGCACTCTTTTGTGTATTT
>CALREM010000014.1 GCA_943355185.1 Candidatus Nomurabacteria bacterium
TAACAGAAGGTAGCAAAATATCCTCCCACCCTGTAAACTTCTCGTATGCAAACCACTCTGATTGTTTTAGTAGTTCTGGCGATATTGATCAATTTTATCTTGGCGTTCTTTCTGTTGCGCCGCAGACAACTTCCCGAAGAAAAAAGTGACGATGGGGTCAAAATGGTCCTACAACAGATGAATACGAATATGCACGAATTGTCTCGCACCTTGGATCGTAAGGTGGGGGATCTGACGAAGACCGTGGACAATAAGATCCAGGAATCCTCTCGTTCGATGCAAGAGTCTGTTCGGACGCAGCTTTCGGAATCTTCAAAATTGATCAAAGAGGTGACACAAGGGCTCACCAAGCTCGATGAAACCAATCGACAAGTGGTTTCGTTTGCCGATCAGCTGCAGAACTTGCAGGACATTCTCAAAAATCCAAAACATCGAGGTATTCTCGGTGAATACTATTTGGAAACGTTGTTGCGCAATGTCTTGGCACCGGGCCAGTATCAGATGCAGTATGCTTTTTTGAATGGAGAAATTGTCGATGCGGTCGTATTTGTAAAGGATAAGGTTATTCCTGTTGACTCAAAGTTTTCTTTGGAAAATTATAATAAATTAGTTGAAGAACGTAATCCGGTTGAAAAGGAAAAATTGGAAAAAGCTTTTGTAAACGATCTCAAGCTCCGTATTCAAGAAACTTCGAAATATGTTCGTCCAGACGAAGGAACCCTCGACTTTGCCTTCATGTTCATTCCTCATGAAGCGATTTACTATGACCTCTTGGTCAACAAAATTGGCGCTATAGCCGAAGAAACCGATAACTTGATCCAACGTGCAGCGGGCAAGTACAAAGTGATCATTGTGTCACCTACGTCCTTCCTGGCATATCTCCAGACGGTCCTCCAGGGTCTCAAAGCGTTGCAGATCGAAGAGACAGCCAAAGATATCATCAAGCGCGTCAACGAGCTCGGTGTGCATCTCAAAAAGTATGAAGAATATCACGGCAAGCTCGGTATATCACTTTCGACCGTGATCAATCATTACAATAGTTCCAGTAAAGAACTCAAGAAAGTAGACAAAGATGTGTTGCGTATCACAGGTTCTGCGCCGGGTATCGAAGTGGCGGTGATCGAAAAGCCGGAGGAGGAGTAGCAGCAGAGGTCAGGCCTCTGCATAACCAAGCATACCCGCCTTCGCTGAAGCTTCGGCGGGCGAAGAAAAGACCCCTCCAGTGTGAACCGGAAGGGCCGTGATACTCGTTTGGTTTACTTCTTCTGATTCTGAATGAACTTATCGAACCAGCTTGCGACTTGCCAAGCCAATACCAAAGATGCTGAAGCCGAGCAAGGCGAACGTTGATCCGGCATCCGGAACATTTTTCGTGCCACCATCGCCGACGACCACAGTCATCTTGGTTTCGCCGATCATGCCACTGGTATCATAGATTCCGAACTTGAAGTCATAGGTACCATCGATGAGCGGATTTCCCAAGAACGGAAAGAACGTGATGTTCTGACTGTTTTGAGCCATTGAATACAGGCTGCCGGCGAGTGGACCGACTTCAACTCCGGCTCCATTCAATGTGGAGTTGTCACCGTATGAGTTGTCAGGATGGAGCACAAGAGGGTTGTAGCTGATGAATGTATTACCTCCTGAAGGATCGGTATCCACTGACAAGAGGTAGGTATATTGCGACAGTGTTGGTCCTAGGACTGCAGCCGCAACGAAGCTGATGTTGGGATTGGGGGTGGATCCGTACCCCACATTCGCAGAGAACTCAAAGTTCCAGAGTGCCCGTGTCGAAGCTGGCGCCGTGCCAACAGGGAAGGAGTAGGTGCCGGCGCCGTCATTGGGCGTCGTGCCATCTACCGGAGCCAAAGATTGCTGTGATGTCTTGGTTGTATTCGAGGGCCTGTACACTCGACGTCAAACTCACTACTAGTGTCGAGACTGCCAATAGGTTTTTCTTTTTTCGCATAACTCGCTACTTTTCTGTTGTTTTTGTTCGAGCACTCCTAGTCCACACAATATGTATTCGGAAGTGCAATTCGTCAAATATCATGACATTTTTCAATAAAAAAGTCAAATGCGTACGATAGCTCCTCGAGTAGGTTTAGGGGAAAATAAAAAAGCCCACGATAAGGTGGGCTCTGTAATAGTGTTGCAATTGATTAGTTCCACATAAAGCTCTCAGGAGGCAGATCTTCAAAAATTCGAAGAAAAACCATTTTAGGAGCGCTTCCTAAGTGAGAGATGATTTCTTCCTTAGCTGAAGTATCAAGTCCAAAGAAGTTTGATCCGACGGTAATCTGTAATAACTGCGGAATTCCCATAAGATTACCTTCGAATGTGAATTGGACTGGATGGTTCTTTCGAGGACATCCGCTATCCTTAACAGCAACATGGCCTTTGAAATTGATGCTGGGAAGGGTTAATGCTCCTTCTCCCTCACTTCGAATCTCAGGCAGAGATCTGATAAGGGTGGTTAATTGTAAAAAGGAAATTTTTTTGAAAGTACCACCGAATCTAAAGGCTACGCTCGCCTTGCATTCTGAAGTAGAAGTCATAATTCCTTTATTTGATTGTTGTTCTATGAGATCTCCGCGAGACCTCTCTGGTCAAAGATAATACTATGTATTCATAGGTGTGTAAAGTATTGTGCACCTGTATTAGTCGTATTAGATAATAATGCAGTAAAGCCCTTGCAATATCCAGGAAACTGTGTAAAATGGGTGAATTATGGAATTTGCAGTTATTCAAACAGGCGGCAAGCAATTCAGCGTCTCAAAAGGCGATGTTATTACCATTGAAAAGATCATTGGTGAATACAAAGAAGGCGACAAGATCGTCTTCGACAAGGTGCTGCTTGTTGATAACGGCAAAGACACCACCATCGGTACTCCTTACATTCCAAAGGCAGAAGTCAGCGGCACTATCACCAAGATCGGCCGTTCTGCCAAAGTTGAGGTGGTCAAATACAGACAAAAGAACCGTTCTGGCTCTACCAGAAATACCCATCGCCAACCTTTCTTCAAAGTAAAGATCGAGACAGTCAAATAAAAAAATCCTCTTCATAGAGGATTTTTTTATTTGATATTACGCTCTATTTTTAAAAGCGCTCCTTATGGTTTCACTATCGACATATTCCAGCTCAGCTCCGGTAGAAAGTCCGCGGCCGAGGATACTAACCGTGATAGGTCGAGAAAGTGAGAGCGCTTGAATAGCATTTCGCACGATGTTGGCTGTATGTTCACCATCGGGAGTGGTATTGAAAGAGAGGATAATCTCGCTCACGGTGGACGAGTTTGAAATGTGTTCCAGAAGTACTTGAAGGCGAATGCGTTTTTCTGGCTCACTATCCATGAGAGGTACTGTTCCGCCGAGAATAAAATACAGACCTTGATATGCACCACTCTTTTCTATGGTTTCAAAATCAGAATCGCGAGCCACAATCATTAAGGTTGTTTGAGTTCGTTGTGGATCGCTACAAATAGTACAGAGAGAACTAGCTATACTTTTAAACATAAAAAGGCGATGACATGAGTTACATGTTGAACTTGCTTTACGTACTTCTTCGACCAGGGAAGTAAACTCGCTAATAAATGAGGGAGATTTACTTAGAAGGTAATATACAAAACGCCGAGCTTGGCGTGGACCAATACCAGGAAAGTGAGCAAATATCTCTTCGAGACGACGAGGGGAGTCCATTGCTACATCTTAGTGCATAGTTCCAAAATCTTCCACCTCCTTTACATACTATTAAAATCACCAAAATCTGCCTTATCGATACTGAGAAACGTAGTCTTCTTTGTGTCAAAGTGAAGTTTTGCAATACCGGTTGGACCATTACGGTGTTTTTCAATGAGAATTTCCGCTTCTTCTTTGCGGCCGCCCAGGTCTTGGTCGGATTCGCGGTGAATGAACATCACCACGTCAGCGTCTTGTTCGATCGAACCGGAGTCGCGCAAGTCAGACAGACGAGGTTTACCTCCACGCTGCTCCACGGCACGAGACAACTGAGACAGAGCTATTACGGGAACTTCGAGTTCGCGAGCTAAGTTCTTGAGTGAGCGAGAAATTTCGGTTACTTGTTGCACAATGTTGTCATTGTTACGGTTGGCATTTGTTGGAAGCATGAGCTGCAAATAGTCCACCACAATAAGGCCCAACCCTTTTTCATTTTTGAGGCGACGAGCCACGGCACGCATTTTGAGGATATTGTTACCTGGCTGATCGTCAATATAAATAGGTGCTTCGGAGAGGCGTCCGATCGCTTCGCCAATTGCTTTGAAGTCATCTTGGGCAGACAAGTTATGACCAGTGCGGATCTTCCAGGCATCGACTTGAGATTCGGCTGACAACATACGATCGACAAGTTGTTGCGAACTCATTTCCAAAGAGAAGATGGCTACGGGTACTTTGTGATTGATAGCGGACTTACGGGCAATATCGAGTGCAAGGGATGTTTTTCCCATAGATGGTCGAGCCGCTAGAATAATCAGGTCGGACTTTTGGAAGCCTGCCAACTTGCTGTCGATCTCTGGAAAACCACTGGGTACACCACGAAGTTCATCGCGAGTCTTGTGGAGGTGATCGAGACGTTCCCATGCTTCGGTTAACGTATCTTTGAGGGCGACGAATTTGTGAGAACCTGATTTGTTGGTGACACTGTAGAGTGTCTTTTCGGCTTTTTCCAGAATATCATGAAGCTCTAGCTCCTCCTCATAACCTAATCCATTGATTTGTTCGGCCGCCCGAAGAAGTTCGCGCAGGACGTGCTTTTTTTCGACAATACTGGCATAGTGTTCGGCATTTGTAGAGGATGGAACGGTATTAATCAATTCCGTCAGGTACGCCATGCCGCCCGCTTGATCGAGATGGCTCTTTTCTTTGAGGCGTGAGGATAAGGAAAGGATGTCGATAGGAGAACTTTTTGCGTGAAGCTCAAATATGGATGCCCAGATAATGCGATGTTGATTGGAATAGAAAGAGGATTCGCCGACCATGTCGGTAATATCGTGCATGACTTCGCTGCGGATCATGACTGATCCGAGTAGGGCTTTTTCTGCCTCGGTATTTTGAGGAGGGATCTTAAGATCTCTGGCTTTTACATACGGAGATATTTGGCTCATGGGGCTATTGTATCACGCAGGCCAAGAGGGCAGGGAAGAACCGTAAACAGGGGAAAAGGTGGGGATGGCTTCGGTTATAAGAATGAGTACATATACATATTTTTCGTTCAAAACCGAAATAATGTGGTAAGCCACGTTCAAGAAAACATTTTGTTTTGAACGAAAAATATGTATATGTACTCATTCTCAAACCAATTTAGAATCTTTCTTCGGTGTTTCTTGAGACTTTCTTGATATGGATTTTATCTCGGTCCTGTACAGTTGATCCATTAGCAGTAAAAAATAAAATATATGTCACTTGAACACAAAGATGTTGAACTTATCGAACGAATTATTTACAAAAATGGTGATGACGTAGCCGTCTCCATTGCACGCAGCTTCGAAAGACTTGAAGAACGGATAGATAGTGCCGAATCCCGCATTTACTCACGACTTTCTGACATTGAAGACAAGATCGAAGCCACTCGTCAGGATTTTGCTGATGAGATGAACGAAGTAAAAGGGGAGATCCGAGATTTTGTGAGAGTGAGGGAACGGGCGGAGTATAACTAGTTATTCCTCAGTTATTTTCACTCCAGTCTCAGTATCAGTCAGAATAAAACCACGAGCCTCGATCTCGCCACGGAGAGCATCGGCCTTGACCCAATCTTTTTGTGCGCGAGCTTCTTCACGGGCTTCAGAGAGGGCATGGATCTCTGCGGGTATCACTGGTGACGGTTCATCATGAAGGGAAGGGATAGAAGCTAGTTGGAGTCCAAAGACAGTATCAAAATCGAGCAAGGTCGCTTTTTTGTCGGCATCCGATACAGATGAATCTTTGATCAGTTCCCACATGAGAGCAATAGCTTGAGGCATATCCAGATCATCGTTAATAAATGTTTGGAATCGAGAGGTGTATGAAGATACCACTTTGCCTCCATCAGGATAGTTACCAAAAGTCGTCAGTAATCGAATCAAAGCACTTTGTGCACCGCGTACTGCTTCGTAACTAAAATCAACCGGTGAACGATAGTGGGCGGTCAGTAACCAATAGCGATAGGTAATAGGGGATATCGTTTCTTCGAGTAAGGTATCAAGGGTAATGAATGAACCACTGGATTTGGCCATCTTGGCATTTTCCAAACGGATAAATTCGTTGTGCATCCAATAGTGAGCCAAGGGTTCATTGTAGGCAGTTTCTGATTGAGCAATCTCATTGTTGTGGTGAGTTGGAATATGATCGATACCACCGGTATGAATATCAAACGGTTGACCCAAATATTCTCGAGACATGGCTGAACATTCGATATGCCAGCCAGGAAACCCTTTGCCCCATGGACTTTCCCATCCCAGAGTAGAGTTGAATTTCCAAAGAGCAAAATCGATCGGGTTACGTTTTTCGGGATTGGCATGAACGCGACTACCTTCACGAAGGGAATTGATCTTGATATTACCGAGCTTACCGTAGGTAGGGAATTTTGAAGTATCAAAATAGATCCCATCACCGGTGGTGTAGGCAATCTCTT
>CALREM010000015.1 GCA_943355185.1 Candidatus Nomurabacteria bacterium
GTGGCGCCTTTCTCATTAAAAATATTATAATCGTCTTTCTTTTCGATTATCTTTGCGTTGTGAAAAATGGAGAGCATCTGCTTTTCAAAGAGGCTTTTCTTTGAATCGTGGACTGCCACATTAAACGTGAAATCATCATTGTGATTTGCCACAGCAAGCTCAATAGTGAAATATCCTGTCCCCGCAGGGTCTTCAACCGATAACATTCCTGAGTAGAATTGCTCCATTGAGGAAATGACTTCTTTGAGGGCATGCCGTTTCTCCTCGTCAGCTTTTTCAGGTAATGTAACCTCGAATAAGGTCATATTTAATGCTTTAAACTCAGGAGTTTTCTCACTCATACCTTGAATCGGAAATCCTGCTTTTAGATATTGGACAAGAAAACGCTCGAAGTCATCCTGAACGTGAGGATCATTCATCCTTTCGATAACTCCTAGAACATTCTTAATCCCATGAGTCTGCATTATGCCCAGAAGCTCTGAAATCTTATTATCGTGCTCCTCTGGGGTGAGCTGAAGAACAATGGCCTCAGCTTGCTCTTTCGGCATTACATAATCCTTATGTAAAACTTGATGATGTGGAGTGCCTTTATACTCTTCAAGAGTTTCTTTTATTGCTTTGGTCTGGCTTTCTGGAGTCGGTGTTTTTTCCTTCATCGCCACTTCTCGTTCTTTGGCAGCTAACTTTTCCTTCAAAAAAGCTATTTCCTCTTCTGGCGTTTTTAAGTGGGTTGCTTCAAATGAAGGTGAAAATGTTTCCATGGCAATTATTATAACACTGATTTTATTTCCTAACATAGGACCAGGAAGGTAAAGAAAAAGGCTCCTTAGGCAATTAACCGTTTGGAACCTTTTTCGTCGTAATGCATATCATCTTAGCACGGAGTGGCACTGCATGTAATTGACAAATGCCAATTTTCGTCTATACTGGATGTAACAGTGAACGCCATGAAAAACACTCTCATAAACAAAGTAATACTCTCTGGTCGAGACGCTCGTAAGGCGATTAACCTCATGAGTCCACAGGAAAAACGCAAGGTAGAAACTGCCTTGGATGTTGAGCATGCATACTACTCTAGTGCTTTGGAAGGAAGCAAAATTGACCGTGGAGAATTTGAGAAGCTAGCTGAAAGCGTAAAGGCGTAACCACATGGCGACACGACCTGGAGACGAGGCAGAGCTACAAAAGCGGGAGGCAATCGGTGTAATCCGAGCCTCTCGTTTCGTTAGAAAATATGCCAATTCCAAAGATGTCATAGATATTGGGACCATTCAAAAAATACATGAAGTAATTTTTAAAGACGCATGGCCAGAGATTGCAGGTAAGTGGCGAACAGAAAACTTAAAAATAACCGACTCCTCTCATTTGCCACCCCATCACTCGGAAGTCTCAAAGTTCATGGACCAGGCTAATGCCGAATTTATTCAGCGACTTTCTGGTCTTAAAACCCTCGAAGGTCTCTTTATGGAAAACACCGAGCCAACGGACGAGCAGACGAAACAGCTTGATGCAGTTGTTGAGACTACTGCGTGGATACACCACAAAATTACTCATGTTCATCCTTTCCGCGAAGGCAATGGTAGAACGGCGAGACTAGCGGCGAATCTCATTTTGGAAAGGTATGGCCTTGTGGGTATTTCTATAAAAATCGAACGAGAGAACAAAAATCGGTATCTCGATGCTTTGAAACAGATAGATAAGCAGTGGGATTACGAACCATTAAAAATGCTCATCTATGAAGGTCTTGCGGACCGCTACAGTGGTTTGGCTCGGAATATCATCAGCTAACGGCTTACCACGTCTTAACAATCCTGAACCAATTGAGGTCAGAAATGCTTATTAACGAGGTTCTAACGTCGTCTAAGACTCGCAGCACGAGTCAGCGTAGTATCGAGGCTTAGACCGAGGAGCCTAAAGCTCTAAGGGCCTTGAGAACGCTGGAAACAAAATATCGCCAATTTTCGGCGATATTTTGTTTTAAGTCACTTAATCGTGCAACCAATACCAATACTGATTTTTTAAATCCTCAGTTAGCTCGTAAGTATTCGCATGAGACAAAACACCCAAGTAAGATTGCATACTTTGGTGCAGGTGATTTTCAGGAATCAGACCTTTCTGATAGCACGCCATTTTCTTGCGTATATTCCTCAAAACCCTCTTTTTGGTTTTCGCTCGTAGTAGTCGGTAATGTGGAAATATCACATATCCGAGGAAATCTATACCTTCATGGAATTTCCGAATAGATATTTTGTTCGGATGTAATTCGAGTTTCAGTTTTTCTCTCAGAAACTCCTGCAATTTGGGCAATAATTCTTCGAGATATTTTTTGTCTTCTGATATAATCATGAAATCGTCGGTGTATCGCGCATAATTTTTTACATGAAGTCCATGCTTAACGAATTGATCAAACTCGTTCATATAAATGTTGGCAAAAATCTGCGAAGTCAGGTTGCCAATGGGTACTCCTTTATTGGTATTTATAGTAAAAAGCGACAGCGTTTTACTCTCTCTCTCTCGTAGTTCCGCTTTTTTCGTAACTTTCAATAATTTCTTCGAGAAGAGAAATCGTCTTTTGATCCTTAATTTTCCTATTAAGGATGTCTTTCAGCACTTGGTGGTCAACAGAATCAAAGAATTTTCTAATATCGCATTTCAAAGCGTAGCATTGGCGAGTATTATTCTTGCTTTCTGCACGAAGCATATTGGCAACTTTCTCCACACCCTTGTGGGTGCCTTTGTTGATGCGACACGAGTACGAATCGTCGATAAATGTCGGCTCGAATATTTTATTCAAAACAGCAAAAGTGGCATGATGAAGGACTCGATCTCGAACAACGGCTTTATGTATCCGTCTGATCTTCGGATCATGTATCCAAAATCCTTTGTATGGCCCGTGCCGATACGTCTGATTCTTCAAATCGCGGTACAAATCAAAAATATTATGTTCGATGTTCAGCTCAAACTCGGCAACGTCAGGCTTATTCCTTTTATCAGACTTAAATATCTCCCAAGCTCTGAATAGAGACTGGGGAGAAATTATTGACCAATATAAATCCTTATAAATTTTCATATATGAATGACTTAGACATACCGATTTTCAAGAAGAGTTACGATCTCTACAAAGATTTCTATAATCTACGACTATCCGTTCCCAAGCAAGACAGATACACACTCTGGCAAAAGTGCGAGAGCCTTCTTATTGATGTGTTGGAAGGTATCATTTTCGCAAGTCAACAATCTAAGTCAGAAAAGTTACCGACCTTAGAGAAGACGAGCGTCAAACTCAATTTTCTGCGAGTCTGCATTCGCCTGATGAAAGACGTCAAAGCGATTGATGCCAAAAAATATATCATCATTGAAGCCAATCTCGACGAAATAGGGAGGATGCTTGGAGGATGGATCAAATCAACAAAGGATCGTTAACAGAAACTTCCGCTTTTTTGGCGGAAGTTTCTTGGATAGAGCTATGACTGCCTGGCAGCCGACAACCCGATGTTGTCGTTGCGGTTGTCGTCCCAATAGTTGTTGACGTTGAGCCCATCGGAATCGAAGTTGCCGACGTTGACACGGTTACCGTCCGAGTCGAGATATTGCCCGCTTCCGTCTATGTCACCGAGAGTTGAGGTTTACTACCTTTACAGGTCTATATCCTCTCATCTCTGAATTTTATTCGGAAGCAGCCTCTTTCAAAGCATCTCCTCTAGAAGCGAGCAAGAAGTTCTCTCTATCCTTAATCGCGCTCTGCCGTGATCCGTAAACCACTGGCACTCTGGCGATATCTCAAGGCGAGATATCTCGCGAACTTGAACCGTAATCCAAGCTACATTAGCAAGATATGCCCATTATAACTTATAGTTGACAGGTCGCCAAAATCATTGACAAATAGCCATTTCTTTGCTATACTATATGGGTAGTTCTTTGATAGAGAATCACTATTGAGACGAGCTTTTTGAGCCTTAAATCAGGGACCAGAAAGCTCGTCTCAAACTGAGGCAAGTCGTTCCGAGCGTTCTCGGTAAATCAGCAAATGGAGATGATGTCGATGAAAACATTGAACACGTCTGCACTGGTAACCGCAGACAGTCCGAAAGGACAGAGAGCTACCGAAACGTTCCGCGCCCAATACAACAAGGCGGAACTCAACGACGAAAGCGCACAGATCCTGAACGAGCATCCCGGCTTCGCCGTGTATCTCGCCGAAGGCATCCGTCGCTTCTCAGCCAAAGCGCCCGACTACGGTTTGGCGCAGTCAATCCTCGGTGCGGATTTCATTACACCCGAGGAAGTCACTAAGGCTCGCCCGAGCATCGTTTACACCAACGAACAGATCACGGCACTCGCCGAAAGTCTGCCGTCAGAAGACGTGCTCAAGTGGTGCAAGGACAACGGTTACGCCGTCATCCCCGCACCGCCCACGGCGATGTCACTGCTCGACGTTCGGGAGATCCAGTCCGCCCACTTCTACTCGAAGACGGGTGGTCGGTATTCCGACCAGAAGTTCGCTCGCGAAGACAAAACGTCGTTCGGATGGCTCGCCATCAAGAAGACGCCAGTCTCCAACTCGACCAGGAAGACCTGGAACGAGCAGAACAAACTTCTGTCCGCACTCGAGAAGGTGCCAAACGCTGCTGAGATGAGCTGGTTCATCACGACCTATTTCGAGGTCCGTGGTATCCGACTCTTCGAAGGCATCTACGTTCGGACGTCCAGTCTCGACTCGGGCGGTGACCGTGTCCTCGTCGGCCGCTTCGATTCCGATGGGCTCGACGTCAACCGCTATTGGGACGACGACCGCCACGACTTCGTCGGGTTGTCGGCTGCCAGGAAGTGATTCTTGATCCCTTGAGGGCTTGTCCCTCTTGAATACTTGAGCCTCCGCGATTTTTCGCGGAGGCTCTTTCTTTTTATACGGAAGTTGTTTTGAGGATAATAATTTATTAAAATATGTGTATGACTAATGAGAAATGTGAAAAATGCCACGGCAAAGGAAGTACTACAAAAGTACTTCTCTCATTAAAAAAGCGCCTTGAAAAGCATCTTGAAGTATTACAACGTACTCGACACAGTCGTACTCTGTCAAAGGAGGAGAAAGATATTAAAGAGGCAATTGAGATTGATTTGGATGAGGTGGATAAGGCTATAGAAGACCAAAAAGCAGAATAAAAACTATTTGGATGCTGTGAATTTTTTGCACATCAAAATATGCACCATGTCTTCTTAATGCTACAATTGCCTTATGTTTCTCCAAGAGACCACACGAAACTTTCGAGGACTTCTGACGTTTATTCGGTCAAATTGGTTGCGTAAGCCAAAAACAAAAGATTCGGATCTTTCATCCTTTCAGAAGTCATTTAATATTGAACTAAGAAAATATCTGGATAAGAAAGTGTTGGTATATGCGAGACTGACTGAAGAATCTCTGATTCAAAAAACCATCGAGCATGCGGTGTCACTTATCAATGACAGAGGTAAACGCATTCGTCCGTATATCTGTTTTCTTGCGTACCACACTGAAGGAGGGCATGACCAAGCGACCATTTTTAAAGTGGGCATTGGACTCGAAATATTTCATGCCTTCGCCCTTATTCATGACGATATTATCGATGGGGGAAAAGAACGACATGGGTTACCGACTACCCATGAATTTGTTCATGCTGCTTTGGTTGACTATAAAAAAGGTAATAAGAAAAGAATTGCGGAAAGCATGGCGTTGCTTGCCGGAGATTTGGTGTTCAGTTGGGCCAATGAGACTATTGTGCGCTCAAGCAACAAAGAAGCGCAGGATCTCTACTTTAATATGATCGAAGAAACGGTGGCAGGGCAAATGCTTGATGTGACTTTTATGTCCAAAGAACACGTGGATTCCAAAATGCTCCTTAGAAAAAATGAGCTCAAGACTGCACGATATTCTTTTGTAAATCCTATGCTTATCGGAGCTGCCGAAGCAGGGTCGCATGATCATGATATTTTTTATACCAAGCTCGGTACGATTTTGGGTCAGGCGTTTCAGATACAAGACGACCTTTTTGATATTGTAGGAGATTCTCAGAAAACAGGAAAGACCAATATGCTTGATATTCAAGACGGTCAGCATACGTTTATTACTCAATATGTGTTTGTGTATGGAAAAGAGCATGATCGCGATGTATTGGCGTCGCTTTTTGGCAAACCGGTGGACGATGCTTCTCGAAAAGT
>CALREM010000016.1 GCA_943355185.1 Candidatus Nomurabacteria bacterium
ATCAAGATCCACCACTTCTAAATGAAGAACTTGATAGGCAGACAGAAGACATGAAAGTTACGAGTAGGTATAAGACATGGTCATATATAGCATTACCATTTGTTGCTATTCATATAATATATATCGGATTATTAATCTATGATTTTGCGCAAGGTGGTGGAACGATGTTACTTCTCTTACCATTTCTACTACCATTTACGTTTATTTTGTGCGTAATCTCAGTTCCCTGGATTCATTCTTGGTTACAATATAAAAACGGAATATAATTAAGAAAAGAGCGTTGTTCTATATTTCATACTATAGAAAAAAGAATTATCCTAATTTTGTAGGATGGTATCCTGATCCATCACGAATGTCACCACATATGATTAACTGTACAAATGGGTGACAGAGGTATATTTTTCTATTATACTATCGAAATGACACCCCAATCATTTATCTTTATCGGACGTGCCGGAGCAGGAAAGGGAACCCAGGCAAAACTATTGGAAGTTCAACTAAAAAATCTTCATGAACGCAATGTTCTTCATGTAGAGACTGGAGCTGAGTTTAGAAGTTTTTTGAAGACCGAAGGGTATACTGCCGGTTTGGCAAAAACCATCATCGAAAGTGGAGGACTGATGCCAGAATTCATGCCGGTCTATATGTGGGGCAGACTGTTGACGGAGAAATACACTGGTCAGGAACATCTCATCTTCGACGGTACGCCACGAAAACTCCTCGAAGCAGAACTTCTCGGTTCTATTTTTCCTTTTTATAATCTCGCACATCCTGCAGTCATATACCTCGATATTGAACACGAAGAGTCGTCAAAACGTCTGACTATCCGCGCCAAAGAAGGACGTCGTGATGATACTGCCGAAGCTATCGAACGACGTCGCCTCGCCTTTGAAGCCGATGTGAAGCCGGTTGTCGAGTGGTATAGGACCAATCCTAATGTTACATTTTTGGATATTGATGGTCATGGCTCTATCGAAGAAGTTCATGCTCGTATTGTGAAAAGTCTAGGGCTGAGCTAGTGTGTAAAGATGATTACGATCAAGACCAAAGAAGATATCGCAATCCTGCGTGAAGGGGGAACCCGACATGCGGTTATTTTGCGTGAATTGGTCTCGATGGTACGCCTCGGAATCTCTGCTGCGGAGCTCAATGATCGTGCGGCACACCTCATTGCCGAAGGGGGAGATACTGCAGCTTTTTTGGATTATCACCCGTATGGAGCAAAAAGACCATATCCAGCATCGCTGTGTGTTTCTATAAATGATGAAATCGTCCACGGTATTCCCAATGAAACAGAAAAGATTTTAAAAGAAGGAGATATTGTCAGTATCGATCTTGGTTTGGTTCACAAAGGTTTGTTTACGGATATGGCGATTACGGTTCCGGTTGGAACTATTTCTCCAGAGCTTACAAAGTTATTGGAATATACGAAAGAAGCATTGATGGCAGGCATCAAAGCTGCCAAAGGTGGCAAACGTATTGGAGATATCAGTGCCGCGATCGAACGTATAGGGGTAGCTCATGGATATGGTATTGTTCAGGAACTTTCTGGTCACGGTGTTGGTTACGATGTACACGAAGATCCGTATGTCCCAAATTATGGACCGGCAGGTAAGGGTGATATTTTGCAGCCGGGTATGGTATTGGCGATTGAACCTATTTTCAATTTAGGAACTCGCAAAATATATCTTGATAGTGACGGTCATACCTATCGTACTGCTGACGGTTCACCCTCGGCGCATTTTGAGCATACGGTTTTGATTACCAAAAGTGGGGCGGAGATACTGACGCAGGGGTAGAAGGCACGCGCACACAGCTTCCTTCACCCACGATCAGCTCCTCTCACTATAACGGGAGTGTTCGCGGAGCTGTCTTTTCTCGTCGCCACCTTGAAGTGGTTATGTAGATGTTACGGACGTGGCGCCTGCGAAGAGGGTTCAGGAAGTTGTGTGCGCTTGCCTTCTTTAGGTACGATAGGCTCTGATCGTGGGTAAAAACTAAAACACCTTGCCTCTTGTCCTTCTTTACCTCTATAATCACCACATGAATAAAACCCACGCCAAATACGAACGAACACTCGTCATTATCAAACCCGATGGTATACAGAGGAGTCTGATTGGTGAAGTGATCAAGCGCTATGAACGTGCAGGTCTCAAATTGGTGGGCATCAAGATGGTTGTCCCGACACAAGAGATGGTTGAGGCTCACTATACGCTCGATCCTGAATGGAAAAAGAAAACAGGGGAGAAGAATCTACAGGCATATCGCGATAAGGGTCTGACACCACCACACGATGATCCGATCAAGCAATCAGAGATGATTCTGATGAAGCTCAAGAAGTACTTTGCGTCAGGGCCAGTAGTTGCGATGGTGTGGCAGGGTGCACATGCAGTGTCAGTGGTGCGTAAAATTACCGGAGGAACAGAGCCTATGCTCTCAGATGTTGGAACCATTCGTGGCGATTATGTGATCGATTCATACAAACTGGCTGATGACGATGTGCGCGCCATTCGTAACATTGTCCACGCTTCAGGAACTATTACTGAAGCCAAACTCGAAATTGATTATTGGTTCAAAAAAGAAGAACTTGTTGATTACCGTCTCTTGGTAGATGCGATGTTGTATGACACCGATATTAGCGGTATTTTGGAGTAATCTTTTACATTTAATACAAAACACTTTTGATTTTTAGACAAAAGAGTGTCACAACGGTATTATCCTCTTGCAGTATCTGAGGGCAGAGTTACAATGAGTACAGGTTGCAGGAGTAAAAACTACAAAACTTTTTTTACGGGATTCCAACGAACAGATTATGCTGTTCACATTCGTCCCTATCTTTGATAGTGGATGTGAGGTTTCCCACCTGAGATAATCAGGTTATACTCCTGCAATCCTTAGAAAATGCTCCACATTGTGGAGCATTTTCTAACCATTCTTTTGCTGATAAAATAAACCCCCCCATGCGTATATATCTCTTTGCTCTGATTGCCGCTCTCGCTACTGTTTTTTCTCATTATCCAGGTCTTCGGGGTTTGTATATGGAATACTGGTGGTACGATATTTTCATGCATATGCTCGGTGGTTTGGCGATCGGTTTTGCCTGGGCAGCATTGGCAACTCTTTTTGGAATATCCAGTCGACGTATGTGGGCATATATCATTTTTGGAACACTGGCAGTTGGTGTGGCCTGGGAAGTGTTCGAAATATATTTCCGCTTGACCGGATATCCAGTGGGTACCCCGCTGTATTATAACGACACAGCACTCGATGTGATCAATGACATCATCGGAGGTTCAGTTGCAGCATATATTGCTACACGAAAAAATCGTCTCAGTTAGGTGTTTTAGTTCATTCAGGATAAAATAGTTACATGAATTCTCCGGTCAAAGTTTCATTTCATTCGGGAGTTGGTTCGGTCACTGGAGCAAATTTTCTCCTAGAAACACAAAAGGGCACACAGATCCTGATTGATTGTGGTTTAGTCCAAGGTGAGCGCGTGGCGATGCAAGAAAATCATCAACCGTTTGTATACGATCGTACTTCTATTTCAGCACTGATTATTACCCATGCGCACCTCGACCACGTTGGTCGTATTCCTAAGCTCGTCAAAGAAGGGTATACCGGCCCTATTTATTCAACTCCAGAAACCAAGGAATTGGCAGAATTGGTTCTGACAGATGCGGTCAGTATTTTGGCTATGGAGGCACGACAGCAAAGTATCGATCCGATATACGAAGCCGAAGATGTTCAAGCGGTGTTTGCGGCATGGAAGACCATTCCATATCATCAGGCATTTCCGATCGGTAGTGATATATCAATTTTATTCAAAGATGCTGGACATATTCTGGGTTCCGCAATGATCGAGGTGACTGTCAAAGGTGAGGCAGATACCAAAATCTTGTTTACCGGGGATCTGGGCAATTCTCCTGCACCACTTCTTCGTGATTCTGAATCGGTAGGAGATGTTGATTACCTCGTCATCGAAAGTGTCTACGGTGACCGCAATCATGAGTCACGAGAACAACGTTCGGCTGTATTTAAAAAAGCGATTACCGATACGATCGCACGCGGAGGCACCCTGGTTATTCCGGCATTTTCTCTGGATCGTACACAAGTTTTATTATATGAATTAAATAACCTGGTTGAACGAAATGAGATTCCTTCGGTACCCGTATATATCGATTCACCCATGGCGACTAAGGCGACGGAAATATATCGTTCTGGCAAAAGTCTTTTCAATGATGCTATTCAGGAACAGATTGCACGCGGGGACGATATCTTCAACTTTCCTCGTTTGCAGTACACGATTTCCCAAAATGAATCGCGCGATATCGATCACATGAAAGGTGCCAAGATTATCCTTGCAGGTTCAGGTATGTCGGTAGGAGGAAGAGTCGTTGCTCATGAAGAAAAATATTTGCCGCATGCCGAAAATACAGTCTTGCTGGTAGGGTATCAATCTGTCGGTTCATTTGGACGACGATTGGCAGATGGTGCCAAGAAAGTCACTTTGCATGGTCGCGAAATTGAGGTAAAAGCCAAGGTTATGACCTTGTATGGATATTCAGCTCATCGAGATAGTGATCATCTCATCGCATCTGTTTCAACAGCCACAAAACGTCTTAAGAAAGTGTTTGTGGTTATGGGGGAGCCGGGCGCATCTATGCACTTGGCCCAGCGTATCAACGATGAATTGGGTGTACATGCTCTGATGCCGGAGAAAGACAAGCCATATGAATTGTAACGAAGTAGTAAGGTTCCACCTCACTACTCCACTAAAAAATCCCTTCCGATGGTCATCTGAAGGGATTTTTATAAGGAAAATAAAAAAGACTGTTATTTTGAGGCGGTAACCGATGTGGCAACTTTCTTGAAAATCTCAGGTTTGAATTCTGCGAGGTGAGAGAGCATCTTGCGGTCGATCTCAATGCCTTTCTTCTTTGCTTCACCGATCCACTTACTGTATGTGAAGCCAAGAGGACGGAGGGCAGCGTTGATCTTGACGTTCCACAAACGGCGGAAGTCACCCTTTTTGTCGCGGCGGTGTGCAAAAGCGTATGCACCTGCATGGGAAAGAGCGTCATTTGCTGCACGTTCGGTCTTTGAACGGCGGAAACGAAAACCTTTTGCTCTCTTGAGGATAGAGCGGCGATTTTTCAGTGCATTTACTCCTTTCTTTACTCTGGTCATGTTAGTAAGCGGTTATATTATAATTATTGATTGGCGAGGAATCGACTTCGTGACTTGTTGTCCATCTTTATCTCGGTCATGCGGCCTTTTGCAGAACGAGTGCTACTGTTTTCTTTTGCATTGAAATGGTTTTGACCTGCTTTACGGGCAAGGATCTTGCCGTTCTTGGTGATCTTGAAACGTTTCAGATATGATTTGTTGGTTTTGATTGACATGGTGGTATTACTTCTTTTCTATGATGGTGGTGACACCTTTTGGTCCCTTGAGTGGTGCTTGGGCGACTTTGTATTCGACGGTGATAAGTTTAAGGATTCTTTCGAGGCGTTCCTTGAGGAAATTGAATTCCATGTACTTTGAGCGTCCGGTAAGGAAGAGGTCGATTTTGACTCTGTCTCCGGCTCCAAGCCATTCGGATACTTTCTTGGCTTTGAGTTCGAGATCGTGCTCGCCGGTACCGATCTTGACCTGGACGGTCTTGAGCTCGGTGATCTGCGTGCGGGTCTTGGCGGTCTTTACCTTCTTTTTTTCATCGTACTGGTACTTGCCATAATCCATAATCTTTGCAACCGGTGGTACTGCTGCGGGAGAGATCTCGATGAGATCGAATCCGCGTTCTTGTGCCGCCAAAAGCGCCTTGTCGAGAGCAAGAACACCAAGATTTTCGCCTCCTTCCGTGATGACACGTAATTCGGGCGCCTTTATATGGTGGTTGATGCGTACTTTGATCAAGGGATTACAGAGGTTTATTTATAGCATGGCATATGGGTTTATGCAAGAGTTGTTATGATCAAGGGATTCTAAAGGAATTTCCTTACTATTTTGATGAGTTGTTCAGGTATCTTCTCGATGAAGAAGCGGTTTTTCCATTCGGTTAGAGTAACTTCTGTTGCGGATCCGATGTCAGTAGAAAAATGAGCCGACAGTTCTTCGGCGAACTTT
>CALREM010000017.1 GCA_943355185.1 Candidatus Nomurabacteria bacterium
ATAATATTTTGACTGCCATTGAAAAAGCTCGAACTGTTACGTTGCCTCGATTTTTAGCATCACTTTCGATCCCTCAGGTGGGTGAAGAAACGGCGCATGACGTTGCGGCTCATTTTGGTAAAAATAAAAAATCCGGTGCTGACGATGAATCAGTCATTCGAGAAATTATGCAGGCACCGCAGGCAGAATTTGAATCGATATATGGTGTTGGTCCGGTAGTAGCTGAATCTTTTTATACCTGGTTCAAAGATTTCGAAAATAAAAAGCTGGTCAATGCTTTGTTGAAACAGGTGACTATTGTGAGTGAACATATGGCCTCTGGCCGTCCGCTCGAAGGTAAGTCGGTTGTATTTACCGGTTCACTGCCAACTTTGGAACGTGATTATGCACAGACCTTGGTCCGTCAAAATGGGGGTAATGTATCCAGTTCCGTTTCAAAAAATACGTCTTTTGTGGTGGCGGGTGAAGAGGCGGGTTCAAAGCTCGATAAAGCCCGCGATCTGGGCGTGACTATTATTTCCGAAAAAGAGTTTCTGTCGATGGTTCATGTGCAAGGGTAGGCCTCGCCGCTTTTGTGCGGCGAGGCCTACCCTTGCACGCCAAAAATTGGTACACTCACGTTTATGATTACTCCCGCAGAAATCACCAAACTAGCCCAGTTATCACGCATCAAACTCACTGATGCGGATACGCAGTCGTTGGTCAAAGAGTTCGATTCTATTCTCGGATATATTGATCAGCTCAAAAAAGTTGATGTTTCTCTCGATACAGAAGGTCGTGTTGGTGCCATCAAAAATATCATGCGTCCTGATATTGCAGAAGACACCTCTCCTGCCGATCGTGAAAAACTGCTCGCCGAAGCGCCACGTAGAGAAGGTGATTTTGTTGCGGTTAAAAAGATAATCGCACAGGATTAGAGTTGTGAACATGCCTATGAACATTGATTTAAAAAATCTGACGATTGCCAAGGCTCAAGACGCTCTGAAAAAGGGCGAGTTTACTTCTGTACAACTAACCCAAGCATATCTCGATCAGATTGCACTCAAAAACAAAGATATCAATGCCTATTTGGAAGTCTATGGTGATGCTTTGAAAGCTGCAGCACATGCGGACGAATTGATAAAAGCAGGTCAGGCCGGACCATTGACGGGCATCCCTCTGGCTATAAAAGATAACATTTTGGTCAAAGGAAAAATCGCTAGTGCCTCCTCAAAAATTCTAGAGAACTATCATGCAACATATAATGCGACCGTGATTTCAAAACTAGGTCGTGAAAGAATGGTATTTCTCGGTAGAACAAATATGGATGAATTTGCTATGGGAGGTTCCACGGAAAATTCTGCCTTTGGTGTAACAAAAAATCCTCACGATACATCTCGTGTGGCCGGTGGCTCTTCGGGCGGTTCTGCAGCAGCTGTGGCGATGGATGGTGCACTGTGTGCGCTTGGTTCTGATACGGGAGGCTCTATCCGTCAGCCAGCGAGCTTCTGTGGAGTGGTTGGTCTCAAACCGACCTATGGAGCCGTTTCTCGATATGGCGTCATGGCTATGGGATCTTCGCTCGATCAGATCGGACCTTTTACAAAAACTGTCGAGGATAGCGAAATTCTTTTTAATGCAATTCGTGGAGTTGATGTGCACGATAGCACAACGATTACCGAAGAGACGTATTCGCCCGCACGAATTGGTGCTAAGAAACCAGTTATCGGAGTGCCGAGAGATTTCCTTAAAGGGGATGGTATCGATCCGGCAATGCTTGCGGCTTTTGAAAAAAGTTTGGCAGTGTTGAAAGGGAAAGGATATGAAATAAAAGATATTTCCTTACCGAACATTTCGTATTCATTGATGGTCTACTATGTGTTGATGCCTGCAGAAGTTTCTTCGAACATGGCTCGCTTTGATGGAGTAAAGTACGGACTTTATGTTGATGGGGCAGATGGTATCGCTGATTATTTCGAAACACGTGGCGCTGGCTTTGGTCGTGAAGTGATCCGTCGCGTGCTTCTGGGAACGTACGTCCTTTCTTCTGGCTATTATGATGCCTATTACAATCGCGCCAATGCTGTGCGTGCGATGATCACTGAAGATTTTAATAAAGCATTCCAGTCTGTCGATATTATTGCGACACCAACGACCCCTTCCGCAGCATTTAAGATCGGTGAAAAAACTGCTGATCCTGTTGCTATGTATCTCGAAGATATTTTTACCGTAACTGCAAACCTGACCGGCATGCCAGCACTTTCTATTCCGTGTGGTACAACAACGATAGATGGCAAAGAATTGCCTCTCGGTCTGCAACTTTCAGGACGTCATGGTGATGAGAAAACGTTGTTTGAAGCGGGGAAGGATTATGAAGGACAATAGGTAACGAATTGATCGGGGTGCTATAATAAAGTAAACAGTTTACTGATATCTATGCCTCCTTATGAAGTAACTACAAATAATGTCCCACTGGTGTATCCTCCAACTATCGACTTCTTTTCTTTTGGTGAAAAAGGATTTCAGTGGTTGTCAGATACGTTTCCTTCCGCTTTCAATGCACTCAAATTATTTCTCGGCTACTTGGTAGGTATTTCGATTCCGATTTCCGTCCTTCTGATCATTGGTATTATTTATTGCGTCGAACGTCTCAAACAGTTACGTAAAAAAGAAGAAGAGATGTACGATCTCAAAGTGGAACCAGCATATGGAATTATCGAAGGTATTACTGGACAACCGACCGAAGATGTTCCGGTAAAAAACGATCCGGCATTAGCACAACGCTGGAGTGCGATTGGGCAGCATATTAATTCTGATAATCCGAATGACTGGAAACAGGCGATCCTGGATGCAGATACAATCCTCGACGATATTTTGATGAATTTAGGCTACAAAGGGGAGAGTGTTGGGGAAAAGCTCAAGCGTGCCGAACCTGCCGATTTTGCGACTATCAACGAAGCCTGGGAAGCACATCGTGCCCGTAATGACATTGCTCACCGCGGTCTGGAATTCAACTTGAATCATCACGAAGCTAAAAGAATATTCCAACTCTATAAGAAGGTTTTTGAGGAGTTTTATTATGTGTAGGGATTGTGACCACATATTTTCTATCGTATGAGTGAAATAAAAACCCCCTCGCATAGATTTCTCTGTGCGAGGGGTTGATTTGCAGTCGATGCTTTATGTACCGAGTCGACTTCTGTCTTTTTTGAACATCGAAGTGTATTTGCCGTCACGAGCAAGTAATTCGTTGTGTGTTCCTTGTTCGACTAATTCCCCATTATCGAGGACGATTATTTTGTCACTTTTGATTGCATGAGAGATGTGCTGAGTCACCATAATGACAGTTACATCCTTCAAGGCAAAGATGTTTTCTGTTAAGCGATTGGCGGTTTCAGGATCGAGTTTGGCGTCGGGTTCATCGAGGATGAGTATTGGTGTCCCTCGATATCGTGCCCGTGCCAAAGCGAGGCGTTGCTTCTCTCCTCCAGAGAAATCTCGTCCACCGAATTCCGTACCAATCTGAGAGTTGTATCCTAGAGGATCTTTGTCCACGATTGATTCGAAATCAGCAAAACGAGCTGCGCTTCTGACGCTTTCCATTTCGATCGGTACATCTGGTCGAGAAGAGGCGATCTCTTCACTAATCAGACGTTCATGAATGGTGAACTCTTGAAGGAGGGCGCAGGCGTGATTGCTCCATACTTGAGGCGTAATATTTCGGAGGTTTATGTCACCTACAAAAATGTTTCCACCTATTGGATCATAGTGACGAAGAAGGAGTCCGATGAGTGATGATTTGCCACTGCCGTTTCGTCCTACAATTGTTACCTTACTTCCTGGTTCGATGTCGAATGATACGTTTCTCAGAACCAGTGTGTCAGTTTGTGGGTAGGAAAAGCAGATGTTCTCGAATCGTAGATGTGGCGGTCCGTTGAACTGGGGCTTTACTGGATCAGTAGTTTGGAGTAAAGGCTTCATCGTGAAAAACTCCCGTTCGATGATAGTGATTCCCTTAACACTAGACCACTGACTCGCAATTTGAAGAACAATGTCCCTTGTCGAAGATTGTAATCGACGAGACGATGCAATGATGATCGTAAGAACTCCAAGATCGCCACCGATTGACAGAGTGTTCCAGACTGAGTGGATCAAGACTGCACTTAATCCAACCATTGCTATGAGGTATGTTGCCATGGTGAGCTGCATGTTTCTGAGGCGCAGCGCATCATAGACCTTGATGACATAATCTTGGTTCTCCTTGATCTGAACTCGCAGAGTTGGTAGTTGGTTAAACATGAGGCCTTGAAGAAACGAAATAGAGTTTCTGTAAGACCTTTCCAATACACCACGTTTTTTTACGTGAGGAGCAAGTTCAAGAGACAGTTTCCACATATTGTTCACTGCTTTGAATTCAGCGATGAGCATCGGAACGGCTGTCAGAACAATGATGACTACATAGAGAGGTTGAGTGATGGCCAAGGAAACTCCAAACAGGGCGAATACAATAAATGCCCCAATGAATTCCATCAATTCGCTCGAAAAGGAGATACGAGTATTCCAACCCTCGGGAAGTTCCTCGATCTTCTTTTGCAAATCGTCGTATTCTTTGCTTTTGGTACGAGCGATATCAAGCGAACCCTTGTGATCACGCATTTCCAATATGTTTGCAAACCGAAGTACATGACGTCGTCGACTCGAGATGAAAGACTTCAGTTTCTGAACAATAATTTCGATGAAGAGAAATGTCACTACCATAACGATAGGGAGGAAGTACCCACCCTCGATAAAGTCGTATATGGTGAACGACCCCTTTTTTTCTTGTGTGATTTGGATCTGGAGACTGGAGATGAGTTTTCCCATCACCAGAATAGTCCCATATCCAAGGCCTGATTGAAGAGCAAGCATGAGAATCTCCAATAGGGTGTCTCGCTTGTTGTTTCTCAAACAGAATGCAAACGAATACCGTGCTGCATTCCACGCTGTCTCTAACACTTCTTTCGCTTTCCGCATATCACAAACCTTTTGTTGAGTTTTTACGTAAGAAATCGACTCTCTTATTTCAAGGAGCCTTTGTCCAATACTTTAGCACGAATATTTCTTTAAGTCAACTATACTTGCGTGTTGCGGGGGCCGGAATCGAACCGACAATCTTCAGGTTATGAGCCTGACGAGCTACCGTTGCTCTACCCCGCGATGTGTAGCTATTGTGCCACAAGGTTGATATAAAAACAAGATTGATATTCGTATAGCCAATAATGTAGTATATATACATATGGCTAAGTTCGCTCTAAAGGAAAAAGCTTTTTCTCTCCGAAAGGAGGGTAAATCTATCGCGGAGATCGCGCATATCCTCAGTCTATCCAAAAGTACTGTAAGTTTGTGGTGCAAGGAGATTAAACTCACTAAACTTCAACGGGAGGTTTTGTACCATAAAATGGTTGAAATGGGTCATAGGGGAAGATTGCTTGGGGCACTTACAAATCGTCGTAAAAAAGAAGTCTCAGTCACATCGGCTCAAAAATGGGCATCAGATTTATTTGGTTCGATGTCAGAAAGAGATTTTTTGTTTGCCGGAGTAGCTCTTTATTGGGGAGAAGGAAGTAAGGCAGATGGAGGGCACCTTTCGTTTGTAAATTCGGATAGTGCAATGGTCTTATTTATGTATAAATGGTTCCAGGTATTTTTTCAGGTATCTCCTGAAGATTTTATTCCAAGAATATATATAAATGAGATTCACCGGCCGCGTATTGAAGAGATCTTGAATTTCTGGTCTAATCTGCTAGAATTGCCGCGAAGCAGCTTTCGTGGGACAATCTTTATCAAAACTTCGCAAAAAAAGATATACTCTAATCACAGCACCTATTATGGCCTGCTGTCATTGAGAGTAAAGAGAAGTTCAGTATTGAAGTATAAGCTTCTCGCGCTTGTTGATTTAATGCGCAATGCCGGCGTAGCTCAGGTAGTTAGAGCATCGCACTCATAAAGCGAAGGTCC
>CALREM010000018.1 GCA_943355185.1 Candidatus Nomurabacteria bacterium
TTTCGAACGACTCGCTCTACACTCATGGATATTTGAATTTGAAAATATGGAAGGCAAACGCATCCGTATTAAGGCGCCTTTCCCAGAAGATTTTGAGAGGGCAATTACGGAGTTTGGAATTGTGTTGAAATAACTAATTTTTCTTCACCCCGACGATCTTTCCGTCGTCGAGTGTTACAATCTTTTCTGCCATGTCAGCATATTCTGGTTCATGTGTAACCATGATGATCGTCTGTCCTTGCTTGTGAAGCTGCTTGAAGATATCCATGACGGTGCGTGAAGATTCGTTGTCCAAGTTTGCAGTTGGTTCATCGGCAAAGAGAATGTCTGGGTTGTGCGCGATAGCTCGAGAGATACTGACGCGTTGCTGTTCACCACCAGAAAGCTGACTCGGTAGCTGGTTAACGTGCTCCTTAAGCCCTACGGTTGTAAGTGCGGACTTGGCAGTAGAAAGTGCTTTGGCGGTCGGCATCCCTTGCATCAGAAGGGGAAGAGTTACGTTTTCGAGGGCGGTGAGTTCAGGTATAAGTGCATAATCCTGGAATACGTACCCGAGGCGCGAAAGACGGAATAATGTCTTGGCGTCATTGCTCATGGTGTTAGTTACGATACCGTCGATGATAACTTCTCCACGCGTCGGCTCATCGAGTAAACTCATTTGGTACATGAATGTACTCTTACCTGCACCGGAGCGACCCATGATAGCAATAAATTCACCCTCCTCGATTTTGAAATCAAGACCTTTGAGTACAGACGTTTCCACTTGGCCATTCATGAATGTTTTGTAGAGATTTTTTACTTCAATCATATATGTATATTATTTGCGGCCCAAGATAGAATCGAGGGTATTTTTACGGACGATCATTCGTGCAGGGATGTATCCGGCGATAATTGTCGCTACAACCAGGAGACTGATACGTAAGAGTGTTCCACTAAGGGGTGCAACGAGAATGCCATCACTGAAAGGGAAGTCGATAGGGTGTCGAGCGACAAATGGTTGGAGAAAAGCGTAGAGGAGGATAAAGCCGATGGCTGAACCTATGAATGCGTAAAATATAGATTGCATAACATATGATAATTCTATTGCCTGACCGTTGATGCCAATACCTTTGAGGATACCAATGAATTTACGGCGCGTCAGAGCGTTGATGAAGATCACGATAAAAATGGTGATCGAAGCTACGACCAGACCGATCGAACTGATCATGTTACCCAGTAATGCGAACGTATCACGAATATCCTTGATGAATTTCGGTTGAGCATCAGCAGAGGTTTGGACTTTGGCATAGGTACCTACTCCGTTGCGCAGGAGGGTGTCACGGACAACAACCGGATCTGATCCTGGTTTGAGACGAATAGCGATTTCATCAACGTTGAAGTCATTGCGACCGATCATGCCGCGTAGCTGTGAGTCGACCATGTATGCCTTGAAACTCACTTCGTCAACTTTACTCTTGAGAATACCTTTGACGGTAACTTCACGTTCGACGTTGCCGATTTGGATACGTATCTTGCTTCCCGGACCTACGTCATCGAGCGCACTGAATCCTGGATTATCGACAGGGATGTATTTTTTGATGAGATAAGATCCAAGAAGTATCTGGTCATAGTCACCTGGTTGCAGGTATTCACCTTCGATGATCCATCGAGATAGTCCGGTGAGCTCGTCTTCTGCTACAGGGTCGATACCCGCGATTTGTGCACCGGCGGTGTTGGGTTTCTCGTTTGGATCAGTGCGAGATTTGTAGTTTGCTTCGAGTGTCGAGCCACTCACGTAGCGTGCAGACAGGGCGTCAACTTGGGGAAGGGATTCGACGGTGCGTATGATGTCAGGACTGTATTCGATGTAGGTCTCGGTATTGAGGTTGGAGATGATCACGTCACTTGTGTATTGTTCACGTACAGCTTCGATCGCGCCTTGGATAAGGCCGACCAGGATACCAGATACGATGACCAAGTTCAAAAAGGTCAGGATCATGACGAATACGATCAGACTGTTGGTCCATTTGCTGGAACGTCGAAGTTGACGTGTTGCCAGGAAAAATGCGATACGAAAATTGAGCGGTGAAAACATACTAATTTTTCGGCGGAGTGAGCACTATAGAGTCTCCTTCGGATAGGCCACTGATGATCTCAACTTGACCAAGAGAAGTAGAATCACCGATTTCGACAAGCACTTCGACAATCTCTTCATCCATCTTCTTTTGGATGTACTGGCGACCATCACGTTTGATGAGGGCACTTTGGAGTACCATGATAGCGTCTGGCTTTTCGAGGGTTATGATGGAGACACTACCTGTCATCCCGGATTTGATACGAGAATCATTTGATATGAATGATAAGACGACCTTGTACGTAGACACACCGTCGCGGATGGTTTCTGCAGGATCCACTGCTACAACGGTTGCTTCGAAAATAGTTTCGGTGTTGTATGCGTCCAAGGTGACCTTGGCGATGTTGCCTGGTTTAATATAGGCAATGTGGACTTCGGGGACATAACTTTCGATGTTGAATGAATTGGTATTCATGAGTGAAATTTGTGATGAGTTTGATGCAATGATTTCGCCGACTTTGATGTCCATACGAGTGACGGTACCATCGAAGGGTGCGACGATCAGTGTCTTTCTGATGCGAGCCAGAGCACTTTCTACGTCTGCTTGAGCGGCTTTGACACTGGCATTTTGGGCACTAATATCGCTTGCAATGGTGCCGGATTCTGAAAGGGTGAGGGAATCACGAGACTGTATCCATGTTGCTTGGGCGGTCTGGATACTGTCAATCACAGTTATGATCTCTTGGTTCGCAGTATTGATAGAGGTTCGATGGGAGTCTATTTGTGCCTGGGTTAGTCCGGAATTTACACTCGAGAGATCCGCGGTTATTTTTGTGAGACGGTTGGTAAGTGTTCGTATGAATGACAAGGTGTCTAAGGTCAGCGTGCGTGCGGATTCTAATTGTGCAGATTCGAGAGGTTCTTTGAGGTGCGTAAGGGTATCTTTCCAGTGGTTTATTTTTTCTGTGGAAATAAGACGATCTCGTTCGAGGGCACGTTCTTCTGTATATGAATCTATGGGTACTGAGAAATTCGGATTGGCACTGGTACCATTTGTAAAAATGACGTCGACGTAATTAAGGAATGCATATTCGGTATCAAGTTGAGCTGCAAGCATAGCGGTGACGAGTGAACGTGAGGCGTCTGTGTAATCTTGGCGGTCTATATTGAGTTGCTCAGGTCGAGTTCCTTGGATGAGGGAAGCGAGCTTGGATTGTTCACGTTCAAGGGCTGCTTGCTTTTGGAGGAGTTCGGCACGAGCATCGCCGTTCTCTAGGCTTGCGATAACGGTGCCTTTGGTGACGACACTACCAATGGCTGAATTGATTGAAGCGAGTCTGCCGCCTTGTTCGAAGCCAAGATTGGCACTTTGAGCTGCGACTACTTTGCCTGATACTGCAACTTGGCGTTTGAAGGTAGATCGACTGATAGTTTGGGTTTCAACGGTGCTATTTGAGCCGCCAATGGTAGTGAAGCCAATACCTGCCAGGATTATAAGGACAAGTACTGAGTATATATATGGGCGCTTGAGGAATATGTTTTTAGCTTTTTTCATGAATTTTGGATATAAATTATTGTAGCACAGATGTCCAAGGGTAGACCTCGCCGGAGCGGCGAGGTCTACCCTTGGACATGACAGAGTCTTGAATATTAAAAAAGGGTATGGTAAGGTAGTGACCTATATGGCTACTGCAATTATTTCTCCTGCAAAAGTTGAATTCCGCAAGAAGCTGGACGTTCGTCCTGGCGACACTATTCGCGTATGGCAAAAGATCGAAGAAGCCAAAGGTAAGTTCCGCCTTCAGGCTTTCGAGGGTCTGGTTATGGCCCGAAAGCACGGTAGTGAAGCGGGTGCGACCTTCACTGTTCGTAAGGTGATTGATTCTATCGGTGTAGAGCGTATTTTCCCGTTGTATTCTCCAATGATCGATGAGATCGAGATGGTCCGCCGTGCAAAGGTCCGCCGTGCAAAGCTTTACTTTGTCCGTCGCAAGGCTGCAAAGGAGATCCGTCACCAGATGCGCCGTACTATGAACGCTACATATGCCGAAGATACACCAGATGTAGTCGCTGTCCCGGTAGAGGCTCCAAAAGAACCTGCTTCCGCATAAAGCTTCGGCAAGGCAAGGAAGGTGCGAAATAAAACAAAAAAACCCCGACGAAAGTCGGGGTTTGTGTTTGTGTCCTCTATATACAGTTCGAGTCCTGTCGTCTATAGATGACAGGACTCGAACTTACATGTGCACGGGAGAGGACTCGAACCTCCATGCCCTAATGGGCGCTACCACCTCAAGGTAGTGCGTCTACCAATTTCGCCACCCGTGCGTGCATGCACTATAGCCGAAATGCATTACTTTTTCAATTCTTTCTCGACAACACAAACCTCCATAACTTTTTACTCCAGATCGGTCCAGCATAATCAACACCAATACGAGGAGTCTTTTGTATATCTGAAGAGGATATTTTTGCAGGTCCTTCTTCGATCCAGAGACCAGTTTTCTTGGAAAGGATCATATTATTGAGATCTTTCGTAATACCCAGAGCTTTGGTCAATCGTGCCGGACCAGGGATACCCTCAATTCCACGAATCAGTACTGCAGAAGGGTAATCTTGTGGACCAGTGACCACATTGAGCATCCAGTGAATTCCGTAGACGAAATAAATATATGTTCTACCTGGTGGTCCAAACATTACTTCTGTTCGTGGGGTCCGTCCTTTTGAAGCATGAGAAGCCAGATCGTCAAAACCATCGTAGGCTTCAGCTTCGGTGATCATATATCGTTCGGTTTTTCCATCCCGCGCACGCACCAACATGCAACCGATCAGATCTTCTGCAACCTGAAGTGTTGGACGATCGAAGAAAGAAGAGGGAAGAGGTTTTGACATATATACTTTATATCACACTGTAAACATCGTGGAAGGTGCCGATATTCTAATAAATCAGTGAATATAATTCACAATCCCATAAGCTTTACTTTCACGTTAATTTCGATAGAATGAAAGGATGGTAACGGTTCAATGTGTAACATGTGCTAATCCATTTGAAACAAAACCTTCTACTATAAAAAGAGGGTATGGTAAGTACTGTTCCATAACGTGTGGTCGCACGGGGAATCGTCGAGGCAAGGTAGTGGCCTGTCTCATTTGTTCAAAAGAAGTGTATCGGGCTCCGGAAAAACTCTCGCGGGCAAAAAGTCAAAACTATTTCTGCAGTAAATCATGCCAGGCAATTTGGAAAAATTCGGAACGTATCGGTCCAAATCATCCCAATTGGAAACATGGAAAAAGTGCATATCGAAGTGTGTTGGATAGACATAAGATTGTGAGGATATGTACCTTGTGTACATCAAAAGACGAGCGTATCCTGGCTGTCCACCATGTCGATCGTAACCGTCTAAACAATGTAGTAGATAACTTGGCATGGCTTTGCCACAATTGCCATTTCCTTGTGCATCATGATACTGTTGAGAAACATCGTTTTTTGACGAAACTGTCAAAGCGGTCGTAATATGGTGCCTATAGTTTAGTGGTAAAACTCCGCTCTGTGGCAGCGGCGTCGAGAGTCCGATTCTCTCTAGGCACCCAATGATTTTGTTTGATCAAATATCCAACATTGAGCGTGGCGAAGTTGTTATAGGGGTCACTCTGTTCGTCGTAGTAATTTATACACTAAAACTTTTTATGCATGTAGTTCACATTAACGATGTGATTGAAAGACTTATTCAACAAAGAGACGCAGAAATTAAAGGCGTAAAAACTTCAGGAATGACCATTATAGTCTTTGAGAGTATTAAGGTGACGATTACGGAAAAGTACTCAGACATGATTGATCCATTGGTCAGGCGAAAAGGGTATATTCTTGATATCCTTCCTTTCTTACCCAAGAAGTAGGTTTCTT
>CALREM010000019.1 GCA_943355185.1 Candidatus Nomurabacteria bacterium
CTCACTTCTTATCAAAGAAAGTGGTCTTGGTCTTCGTAAGCCTGTAACCAAGACAAAGCGCCCTATCGCCTCATTTATCCAACTCGGATTAGAGTCAAAGCTTATTTCCTTGGAAGTCATCGAGCAACTTCGTCAGGCCAAGATTCCCCTCTATCTCTCCTTGGCAAAAGATCGTTTGGGTGCCCAAGTTTCCACTATTGAAAAACATCAAACACCGTACATGCTCGTGATGGGTAAAAAAGAGGCCGTAGACAAGACGGTTATTGTCCGTGATACCGACACTCACTCCCAGGATATTGTTCCTCTCGAAGAATTACCAAAATATATGAAAAAGATAGAGGCTCAATGGCTCAAAAAGTAAGGATATTTGCACTCTCACAGCTTCCATGCTATTCTTTTGGGCATGATAAACGTAGAAATCACCCGTAATGCGGGAGAAAATAGTCTGAGTCTTATTCGCCGATTTAGCCGCAAAGTACAGAGTTCTGGTGTTATTCCTCGCGTCCGCAGCCTCCGCTTCAATGGACGCGTCCAGTCACGCTTCAAGGTCAAACAGCGTGCTCTCAAACTCATGAATCGCCGCAATGAGATCACTCTCCTCATCAAACTCGGCAAGGCCCAGGCAAAACCAGAACGAAGATAATCGAGGTAGCATGTCTCAAAACTGTATAGTTTCAAATAAAACACGGAACGTAATTCCTTTCGTGCCTTTTGAAGCAATTAAAAATGAAGTTTTGGGAACAGACTATGTCCTTTCCGTAGCAATTGTGACTCCAGTAGAAATTCAAAAACTTAACCTAACTTATCGTAATATCAACAAACCGACAGATATTCTCAGTTTTCCTTTATCAGAAAAGGAAGGAGAAATTTACATTTGTATCAGCGAAACAAAAAAAGAGGCAGTCAAATTTGACCGTTCATATGAGAATTTCCTAGCCTTTATCTTTATCCACGGATGTGTTCATTTGAAAGGATACGACCATGGGGGTACAATGGAGGGTATAGAGGAAAAAATTCGTAACAAATTCAAAGTATAAGGTATGAAGTATGATGCATGAAGCTTCATACATCATACTTTATACTTCATACCTCCCCTTCATGGCACGTTCTATTATTACAGGCATCGACGTTGGAACCTACTCAATCAAAGTAGTCATTGCAAACGCACGCGAAAAGACTGATCGTGGTCTTCCACGTATCATGGCGGCCGTTATGAGTGAATCCAAAGGATTGCGTCACGGCTATATCACAAACGTCCAAGATGTCGCCGAAAGTATTCGTCGCGCTGTTGCTATCGCAGAAGAAAAAGCAGGGGTCAAAGTAAAAAAGGCATTTATCGGTGTTGGTGGTATTGGTCTCGCCAGTACTTCGGTTTCTAGCCTGATCATGACATCTCGAGCCGATGCCGAGATTAGCGCTCTCGATCTTTCCAAACTACGAGAACAATGTGAAAAAGATCTTCCCAAAGCCGACATCGCCAACCGCCGCATCATTTACGATATTCCTATTCAATACAAAATAGATGGTATTCCTGCACTTGGTCAACCTCTCGGACTGACCGGCAACAAAATAGAACAAAAGACCCTTTTTATTACCTGTCTCGATCATCATGTAGCCGACCTTATACAGGCAGTAAACCAAGCAGGCATCGAGGTTGAAGATGTCATGGCCGCCCCATTGGCCGCTTCTTTTGTAACACTGACTAAAGCTCAGAAAATCGCTGGCTGTATTCTTACAAACATAGGCGCGGAAACAGTTTCAGTTGCCGTATTCGAAGATAATATCTCTACTTCTCTGGAAGTATTCCCTATTGGTTCAACTGACATTACAAATGATATTGCACTCGGTCTGAAAGTTCCCCTCGAGGAAGCAGAGCAAATAAAGATCGGTGCGATCACTGGCAGTTCATATCCTCGCAAGAAACTAGATGAAATCATTGCGGCTCGTATGTCTGATATTTTTGAATTAATTGAAACACACCTGAAAAAGATCGGTCGTAATGGACTACTCCCCGCAGGCATCATGCTTACTGGTGGAGGTTCGAGTCTGAATTCTGTTGATCTGATGGCAAAAACTGCCCTAAAAATTCCTTCACGTATTGGCTCTATTAATACTGACACAACGAAATCATCACCGAAAGATGCTGTATGGGCCGTAGCATATGGTCTTACCGTCTGGGGCATCCACGCCGAAGAAGGCCCTGAAATCGATACATCGACTGAATTTCTCAAGCATAGTTGGAAAACTGCTGTACGCTGGTTCAAGCAATTTTTGCCATAACAAAGAAGGAGGCTTATAGGCATTCCCTCACCACAATCCTGTTGCTCACGCAACTTGTGCCCATTATTTCGTATGATAATATACAGCCTATGCCAAACATCACTCCTGACATCGAAGCATTTGCCCGCATTAAAGTCCTTGGTGTTGGTGGCTCCGGCGGCAATGCGGTAAACCACATGATCAGTAACAAGGTCAAAGGTGTTGACTTTATTGCGATCAATACTGACTCTCAAGATCTCCACCGCTCTCTGGCAAAAAAACGTATTCACATTGGTAAAAATATCACCCGAGGTCTTGGTACTGGTATGAATCCTGACCTTGGCCGTCGTTCTGTTGAAGAAAGCAAGGACGAACTCCAAGAAGCCGTAAAGGGTGCAGACATGGTATTTGTGGCTGGTGGACTCGGTGGTGGAACAGGTAGTGGCGCAAGTCCTCAGGTTGCTCGTACCGCAAAAGAACTCGGCTGTCTCACCGTTGCAGTTGTTACCAAGCCTTTCTATTTCGAAGGACGCCAGCGTGTTCGCATTGCCGAAGCAGCCCTCGAAGATCTCCGCAAAGAGGTAGACGCTATCATCGTCATACCAAACGACAAACTTCTTTCATCTATCAGCAAAGAAACAACTGTCAAAAATGCTTTTGCGGTTTGTGATGAGATACTCCGCCAAGCTGTTGAAGGTATTTCAGATCTTATTACTACACCAGGTATCATCAACATCGACTTTGCCGACATCCGTACAGTTATGGAAAATGCAGGCCCAGCACTGATGGGTATAGGCTCTGCCTCTGGCGAAAACCGCGCGATCGAAGCTGCGAAAGCCGCTATCAATTCCCCACTTCTCGATGTTTCTATTGCGGGTGCAAAAGGTGTACTCTTCTCAATTGCCGGTGGTGAAGATCTCACGATGTTCGAAATCCAAGATGCCGCCAAGATCATCACCGAATCTATCGACCCTGAAGCGAAAATAATTTTTGGAACAGTCCGCGACGACAAGCTAAAGAAAAACGAAGTCAAAATTACCGTTATCGCCACTGGTTTCCCTGAAGGCCAACTCCCGACACAACAAAAGTCAGCTCCAATGCAATCAATGGAACAGCCTCAAGTTGCTGAGCCAGGTATTCTCTCTTTTATGAAAGGTGGCTCAAACGAAAAAGGTAAGATTTTCCACCCAACGCCAGAACCTCGCAAAGATCGCGAAGCTCTCGCCTCCGAAAAAATCACTGATGTCAAAAAAGATCGTGATGCGAAGGTTCCTCCTCCAGCAGATGACGATGACGATTGGGGTGCGATTCCGGCGTTTCTCCGTAGAAGTAGATTGAAGTAGAAAAAGTTGATACAATCAACTCTACTATGATTTACGATCTTGCAATTATCGGTGGCGGACCAGGCGGTGCAGCAGCGGGTGTATATGCTTCACGTAAGCGTCTTAAAACTATTTTCATAACCAAAGATTGGCTCGGCCAGAGCAATGTATCCGAAAAGATCGAGAACTGGGTGGGCACCGTCGCTCTATCTGGCTTAGAACTCTCTCAAAGCCTCGAGAAACACGTCAAAGCCTATGCAGCAGACATGATCGATTTCAAAGAAGGTGAACTCTGCACAGAGGTTGAGAAAAAAGAAGATCATTTTGTAATTTCAACAGAAAAAGGTTCATACGAGGCTCGAACCATTCTCATTTCCAGTGGCAGTCGCAGACGTACCCTCGATGTTCCCGGTGCAGTCGAATACGACAATAAGGGTCTCACCTATTGTGCAACCTGTGATGGTCCTTTATATTCCGATCAAGATGTTGTCGTCGTTGGTGGCGGCAATGCTGGTTTCGAGAGTGCTGCGCAACTTTTGGCATACTGCAAAAGTGTGACCCTTCTCAGTCGCAGTGATTTCAAAGCAGATCCGGGTACCGTTGAAAAAGTTCTACAGAATCCAAAAATGAAAGCGATTGCCAATGCTATTCCAAAAGCCGTAAAAGGTGACAAATTTGTAAGCTCTTTCGTCTATACCAATTCAACTTCTAATACTGACATTGAACTTCCAGTGACTGGCGTATTTGTCGAGGTTGGATCAACCCCTAATACTGACTTTGTTGCAGATCTGGTACAGCGAGACAAATACAACCACATCGTTGTTGATCCACGAACCCAAATGACCTCTATAGCCGGTATTTGGGCTGCAGGCGACGCTACTGACGGTTTGTATCATCAGAACAACATTGCAGCCGGAGATGCTGTAAAAGCTGTTGAGGACATCTACCTGTATATTCATACAAAATAGCAGACTGACCCACTTTAAGGTGCGCTAAGTGCACATCCCCCACAATCCCTTCTTAGCAGCTTTGGTTTTCTTTTCCAGAGATTTGAATTCTTTCTGAAATGAATACGGTTTGCCGTAGGTGTACTCACGAGCATAGCCTTCTGTGAGTAATTTCTCATTGATAAAGAGTCCGTCTTCACGATAGACGTAGGCAAGATAGCGACCGTATTTATCCAAGACTTCTCGTTTCGGATTTAACACCAAGAAAATACTCTGATTACTAAGCAACTCTTTTGTATGTTTAGAAGCCTCTGGTCCAAAACATTCTACGCCACGACGAGGGTCTACAGTTTCAGGTGTATTTATTCCTAAAAGTCGTACAGTGATAACCCTGCGATTCACCTTAACCCTGATAGTATCTCCATCCATAACTTCGGTAACTTGATACGACGTCCGAGGTTCGATATTTACTGTGTTCGCTTTTTGAGTAGCGAAGTACCACAGGGCTCCAATACCTACACAGACAACCAAACACACCACAACAATCCAAGTTCTTTTATTCATGAGAAGCGGCAGGCTCCATCACTCTTTCGCACATAGTATATCAGATAGATCAATCGGACCGCCTTCTGATGAACATTACCATGATTGAGTTGGTGATTATCATAACGATCGAGTGAAGCATCGTGGCAATATTATATGAACTTAATACTCCTAAAATAAGAGAGTGTCGCACAACATTGGTGCCGTACAGAAATTGAGTTTCACTTGAAGGATGCCTATATGTTTTATAGAGAGTAGGAATAAATGCTATCAGATCTATCGAGACAACTATGATCACCGAGAGTGTCGGATCTTTGGTGATAATCCAAGGAATCAATCCAATGAGTGCGATGACCAAAAAATACTTATCTCTTTTGGGTGGATTCTTAAATCCATATTTCAGTGAGAACAAGAAAATGAGTACCGTAAAGATTTCGGAGACTGCGGTAGGTATTGCACCGATGCCTGCCCCTTTTGCAACTTGTCCAAAAAATACCACGCACGAAACAATAGTCCATATAAACCAGGTATATGGATGTGGTTTAACTTTTCCCTTTATAACATCCCTCAGATACGGAATATTGCCGACTATGGCAAGTATGGAAGCGAGCACAACTATTATTTCTGTTACCATTTGCACTCATTGTACCAAACTTTAGAAGCTAGAGTAGTGAAAGATCATCCTGTTTGAATTCTGCCCATTTTGCGGTAGGATATGGTTTGTTGGAGAGATGGCTGAGTGGTTTAAGGCAGCGGTTTACTAAACCGCCGTTCCCTTCAAGGAACCGTGGGTTCGAATCCCACTCTCTCCGCAAAAAAGTGAAAGTCGCAGAATCGGCAAAAAATGGAGAAGGAAATGCAGAATGTGGAGGGCGGGG
>CALREM010000020.1 GCA_943355185.1 Candidatus Nomurabacteria bacterium
GTTACGAGATTTTGAAAAAAAAGAAAGCTGAACCTCTCTTGGCAAAGATCCCGGTATTCCTTATTTCATCTCAAGGCGTTCCGATCAATATGCAACGTGTCCCTGAGGGAAGTGTCGTCGAGTTTCTCATGGCTTTTCATTCCAATCCAAAAGATATTCTCGAAAAGGTCAATAGTCAGTTTGGGTATGAGGAATTGCCTGCTGGTGCGGTAGATGCCGAAGCTCCTGCAGCTGGTACCAAAAAGAAACTCTTATGGGTCGAAGATGATAAACTGATCGGTACTATTTTGGCTCGCAAGTTTATTTCCTCTGACTTTGAACTTTTTCATGCGCAAAATGGTGAAGAAGCTATGAATATTCTCAAACAAGTAACTCCTGATGTGGTTGTACTCGATTTACTTTTGCCGGGTATGACTGGTTTCGATATTTTACAAAAGATTCGCATGGAAGAACGTCTCAAGAAAACTCCGGTGATCATTCTCTCTAACCTCAGTAAGCCAAGCGATCTCGAAAAGGCAAAGATTCTCGGTGCTCAAAAGTTTTTGGTGAAGGCGGCTACGTCTCTCGATCAGATTGTGTTGGAAATCAAGGAGGTGTGTAAGTAGGGATAGTATGCTATTATCCCGCGCATATGGCAGCTTTCCAAAAAGTAACCGCGAGTAACAAAATCGTTGGCGAAGACAAGATCGTCGTCAAAGGCGCACGTACTCACAACCTCAAGAATATTACTGTTGAGATGCCACGTAACAGCATGATTGCTATTACGGGACTTTCTGGTTCCGGCAAATCCTCCCTCGCTTTTGATACTATTTTCGCCGAAGGACAGCGTCGCTATGTCGAATCTCTCTCTGCGTATGCCCGCCAATTCCTTCACAAGATGCAAAAGCCTGATGTGGACGAAATCCAAGGACTTTCTCCAGCGATCGCCATCGATCAAAAATCCCGTTCTAACAATCCTCGTTCGACCGTGGCAACTATTACCGAGATATACGACTATCTCCGTATTCTCTTTGCACGTGTCGGCAAACCACAATGTTTGATCTGCGATCGTCCGATTCATCGCATTTCCAAAGAAGAGATTCTCGACACCGTTCTCAAAACCATCACCACTCGTACAGATCGTGCCAAGAAAGTCTTTGGCGTCGATATTACCGATGCGAAGATAGCTATCTATGCTCCAGTCGTTGTTGGTCGAAAGGGCGAGTACTATCAGATGCTCTATGATTTCCTTGGCAAAGGCTATGAACGTGTTCGTGTCGATGGAGTTCCGTATCGTCTCCGCGATCAAATTATTCTTGAAAAAAATAAAAAGCACGATATCGACCTCTTGATCGATGAGATTTTTATTAGTGAATTTAAAGATGAAAAACAACACGAGAATGCCCGTGAACGTCTCTCAGAATCACTCGAGCGTGCCATCCAAGAAGCCGAAGGTCTGATCAAGATCGCCTATCCGGGCACCGAAGAGCAGCTCATGTCCGTAAAGTTCATGTGTCCGTACGATGGTTTTTCATATCCTGAAATTGAACCACGTCTGTTCTCGTTCAACTCTCCGTATGGCGCCTGTGCAGCCTGTAACGGTCTTGGTACCGAAAGTATTTTTAGTGATAAGCCATGTACAACGTGTAAAGGTGCGCGTCTGCGTGAAGAAGCGCTCCACGTTTTTATCGAAGGGAAAAATATCGTAAATATCACCAGTCTTTCTATCGAGAAGGCGCTCGACTATCTCAAAAATATCAAGCTCACCGATACAGAAAAAGAAATTGCAAAAGTCATTCTCAAAGAGATTGAATCACGTCTGGTCTTCATGTTAAACGTGGGCATCGAATATATTACTTTGGATCGTCGTGCAAATACGCTTTCAGGTGGAGAAGCTCAGCGTATTCGTTTGGCGTCTCAGCTTGGTTCTGGTTTGGTAGGCGCTCTCTATGTTCTCGATGAACCAACGATCGGTTTACATCAACGTGACAATGATCGTCTGATCAAGACGCTTCTTCATCTGCGTGATTTGGGAAACACAATTCTCGTGGTTGAACACGATGAAGATACGATGTTTGCTTCAGACTATCTTATCGACATTGGTCCAGGTGCCGGTGTTCATGGGGGCAAAGTAGTTGTAGCAGGATATCTCGATGATCTTTTGACTGCCAAGAAAAATACGTCAAATTCTCTGACCTTGGCCTATTTGCGTGGGGAAGAAAAAGTAGAAGTTCCAAAGCATCGTCGTGAACCAAAAGGGAAGATTATGGTCCGTGGGGGAAATGTGTTTAATATCAAAGATCTCAATACGGATGTTCCATTGGGAGTGATGAATGTTATTACCGGTGTATCTGGTTCAGGCAAATCGTCATTTATGTACGAGATTTTGCATCGCAACTTGGTGGCTCGTTTCGAATCTCGTCGAATGAAAGCAGAGGTGATCAACTGTGCTTCGTTCGAAGGTACCGAATATCTCGGTCGCGCCATCTTGATCGATCAAAGTCCGATTGGTCGTACACCTCGTTCTAACCCGATGACCTATACCGGCGCATGGACGCATGTGAGAGATCTCTTTGCTGCAGAATCAGAATCTCGTGCTCGTGGCTGGGGACCAGGTCGTTTCTCTTTTAACCGACCAGGAGGTCGCTGTGAAGTGTGTGAAGGTAACGGTGAGATTGCGGTAGAAATGCACTTCTTGCCGACGGTGTATGTATTGTGCGATGTCTGTAATGGCAAGCGCTTTATGAAAGAGACCCTGGAGATCACTTATCGTAAAAAGAATATTCACGAGATTTTGCAGATGACCATCGAAGAAGCAGAAGAATTCTTCCAGGATATTCCAGCTATTTCAGATCGTCTCAAGACATTGGCCGAAGTAGGTCTTGGCTATATCAAACTTGGTCAATCAGCTACAACACTCTCGGGCGGTGAAGCTCAACGCGTCAAAATCGCTTCCGAGCTCTATCGTGCCCATGTCCAGAAGACGATTTACCTCCTCGATGAACCAACCGTCGGACTTCATTATGAAGACGTAAAGAAATTGATCGACATTTTGCAAAAATTGGTAGACAAAGGAAATACTGTCGTAGTTATCGAACACAACCTGGATCTTATTAAGTGCGCTGACTATGTAATCGACATTGGTCCAGAAGGTGGCGAACGTGGAGGCAAAATTGTGGCCAAAGGAACTCCTGAAGATGTAGCAAAGAGCACAGCGTCATATACAGGGAAATATTTGAAGAAGATGCTAAAAAAATAAGGCATTGCTGCCTTATGTGGTTTATTGAAAAACAATTGAGAGTTTTGATGTAACCATCAGAATAAAAAGAACTCCGATGCCGATCGCCATAGATGTACCAAGTATGAGAGCAGCTATGACCGTTGCTGGTAAACCAAACTTCCATGATCGGAATTCTTCCGAGGCAGACTGCTTCCTTTCATGATCAGTCGTCTTCGTCATAATGATTCCTGAGTTATGGAGTGTTGCGTTTCGTCTGGCTTTACAATACTCTTAGTTTCATGCGTAGTCAAACGTTAGTAAAGCTCAAATTACCTGATACTCCGGGCATATACATATTCCGGGATTATCAAAAACGACCACTCTATATAGGTCGAGCTACTTCACTGACTGACCGAGTGAAGAGCTATTTTGCTACGGATATTATAGTTACTCGCGGCCCACGAATTGTCGACATGGTTACCAAGGCGACAACGGTCACCTGGCAGCAAACCGACTCGGTACTCGAAGCAATTTTGCTTGAAAGTGAGCTGATCAAACGGTATCAACCAAGTTATAACGTTGATGAACGTGATGATAAGAGTTCTCAGTATGTGATTATCACCGAAGAAATGTGGCCTCGCGTATTCTTGGCACGTGCACGGGATCTCGATCAACAACTCAAAGAGGGGACCTTGCAGTATGTGATTAAAAAAAGTTTCGGACCCTATCCTCATGGTGGTCTGATCAAAGTGGTGCTCAAAATCCTTCGCAAGATGTTTCCATTTAAGGATAAGAAATCACTCGATGCTCGGCATGACCTCTTTTATCGTTCTCTCGGTCGTTCACCTAATTCCGATGATCCTGCAGCACTCAAGGCATATACACGGACGATTGAATATTTGATTCTATTTTTTCAAGGAGAAAAGCAGCAATTGCGGACGCTGGTAGAAAAACAGATGAATAGGTGCGCCAAGGAATTAAAATTCGAGGAAGCCGGACGACTTAAGCATCTTCTGTACGCACTTGATCATATTAATGATATTGCTTTGATCAAAGAAGATGACAATCGGTCTGGTCCTGATTTTCGCATGGAAGCATATGACGTTGCTCATTTGTCAGGAATGGAAACCGTGGGAGCAATGGTTGTTTCTCAAAATGGTGAATCGGTGCCAGCTGAATATCGCACGTTTAAAATTTCCAAAAATGAAAACAACGATTTGGCTGGGCTCGAGGAAACCCTCTCTCGTCGTCTCAATCATTCGGAATGGACCTATCCAGATCTTATTATTGTCGACGGCAATCAAATGCATGTTGATCGTGCAGAACGAGTGCTTAAGGCACGTCGTATCACCATTCCTGTGGTTGCAGTGACCAAAGATGCTCGTCATAAGGCGGCAGCTTTTGTCGGTCATCCGGATCTCATTGTGAAATATAGTAAGGATATTGTGGCCCTAAACGCCGAAGCCCACCGTTTTACCCTCAAGTACCATCGCAAACGAAGATCACTCAGGCTATAATTCAAGTATGCTATCTCACCACATTCGTGTTGGCGTCCTCCGTGGCGGACCAAGTAATGAATACGATGTCTCACTCAATAGTGGCAAAGAAATTTTGTCGGCTCTGCGTACGCATTTTTCTGATCAATATCATGCGCGAGATATTTTTATCGACAAGCAAGGGAATTGGCATATCGATGGTGTGCCTCATGCTCCAGAGCAAGCAATTACAAAGATCGACGTGATTTTCAATGCACTTCATGGAGCCTATGGAGAAGATGGAAAGATCCAACATTTTCTCGAAGCTCATGGAGTTCCATTTACCGGTTCAGGTTCATTGGGATCGGCAGTGGGGATGAATAAAGTTCTGACCAAGAATATGTTCCAGGCGCATGGTATCAAAACGCCTCGCTGGAAAGAGATTTCTGCTGAAGAGATTATCAACAACACTGATGAGGTTGTGCGTATGCTATTTAATTCCTGGCATTTGCCGTTGATTGTGAAGCCGGTAGCAAGTGGGTCTTCGGTAGGGGTCTCGTTAGTACGTTCATATCAAGAATTACCCGAAGCTTTGGCTGCGGCGGTAATTCATGGCAATGTCTTGATAGAAGAATACATTCCTGGCATCGAAGCAACCTGTGGCGTGATCGAAGATTTCCGGGGTCACGAACTGTATAGTTTGCCTCCGATTGAAATTCGTCCCCATGCCAGTTTCTTTGACCATGCAGGGAAGTACAATGGTAAATCCGAAGAGATTGTACCAGCCACATTTTCTATTGAGACAAAGAAGGAGTTGGAAGACTTGGCACGAGCAATTCATCGTGTATTGGGCTTGCGTCATTACTCTCGTTCTGACTTTATTATTCATCCACGACGGGGAATATATGTTTTGGAGACCAATACCTTGCCAGGGCTTACGAGTGAGTCTCTTTTGCCCAAGGCGCTCCGGGCGGTAGGAAGTGGTATTCACGAGTTTGCCCAACACCTCTTGTCACTTGCGAATAAGGCAAAATAAAGGTTAATATAAAAGACGCCCGTAAAAGGGCCTGTAGCTCATCTGGTAGAGCGCCTCATTTGCAATGAGGAGGCACGCGGTTCGAGTCCGCGCAGGTCCACCACAGAATAGAAATTCCATGCTCAAAGAATTTAAACAATTTTTACTTCGAGGTAACGTAGTTGATCTGTCAGTGGGAGTCGTTATTGGTGCAGCTTTTGGCACCATTGTAACCGCCCTCGTCACGGATCTCCTTACT
>CALREM010000021.1 GCA_943355185.1 Candidatus Nomurabacteria bacterium
TTGGCTACAGGTCTCTTTGTTTCATATTTTATTGGAGATAGTATATTGATTAGTGGTTTACGAAATGAGAAAAAGATTCATGAGAAGACAGAAAAAGAGATAAAAGAAGAAGAAGCAACCTTGAAAGATATAAAAAACGTTGTAGATGAGCTAAAAGAGGAGGTTCACATAATAAAAGAGACTATTGAACATGAAAATAAATAAATCACCGTGGATCCATCAACTCGATCATACTCGTAAAAGCTCAGTTCTTTCGACTGATCTTGATACGGATATTGCGATTATTGGGGCAGGGATTGCAGGGATTTCCACAGCGTTCTTTCTTTTGAAGTATACGAAGTATCGGGCAGTCATATTTGAGCAAGGGAAGCTCGCCCACGGGGCTACAGGGCACAATGCAGGGCAGGTCGTGGCACGCTTCGAGCGGCCATTGTATGAATTGGTTGAAGAGTTTGGCCTTGAAAAGACCAAAAAGGCTCTTCAGGATTTACGTTCCAGTTGGGTATTATTGGATGAGATGTACACAGATGCCAATTTGAGTATCCTTTTTTCACGTGTAAGTGGTGTTCGAGGCTTTTCTGATCTTAATCAGGTGCTAGGGACTTTAAAGGATTTGGAAATTGAACATATTGCAGGGTTAAATCCAAATAAGATGCTCATTCAGGATAAGGCCCCATTTCGTGGGTTATTGCCGAAAGCATATGAAAATCTATTTGAGTTCGTTTCACATGAAGAAATACTCAAAAAATTAGAAACAGACAACAAAGATTTCCATGCCGTGGTTATAGATCAGGCTGCATGTATTAATTCCGCCTTGTTTTGTCAGGAAGTGGCAGGATATCTTCTGAAAAAGTTTCCGGACCGATTTTTTATTTATGAAAATACTCATATTATAAAGACAGTTCTTAAGCAAAATCATGTATTACTGGATGCGGGTAAACATACAGTGCACGCACATAAAGTTGTTTTGTGTACAAATGGTTTCGAAAAACTCGATATTCTCAATGAAAGCGGCCTCGAGGTCGATAAAAGGTTTCATCATAATGTCATTGGGAAAGTGGGGTATATGTCCGGATACTTGGAAAATCTCAATAAGGCTGGTGCTGCAATTGCGTATTATACAAAGGATTCAGATCCTGCTCATGATGATCCTTATTACTACCTCACTCGACGTCCGCATGAAATGGGAGACGAGAAACACAATCTCGTTTGTGTAGGGGGGCCAGAGGTGGCGATTAACGATAGGGAAGAGTATCTTAATGATTATGATTATCCCGATAAGATCCCGGGAGATATCGATGCATTTATAAAGAAAGTCTATGATCCAGATCCAAATCGTAAAATTGATTATCAATTTACCTGGCACGGTCTGATGGGGTATACACCAAATCGTGTGCGTTTGATTGGTGCAGAACCAAAGAATTCAGTACTTCTGTACAATCTCGGATGTAATGGCATCGGTATTATTCCATCGATCTTTGGTGGCAGAAAAATCGCACGTATCATAGCAGGGGAGAAGCTCGAGGAATCAATCTTTGATCCAAGGGTTGATGCTAAGTCTTAGTTAAGGTAGCATAGGGGAATTGCGGGATTAGTTAAATGGTATAATAACAGTTTTCCAAACTGTGGTTGGGAGTTCGATTCTCCCATCCCGCACCAACATCTAGTGAACCGAGAGTAACAAAAAACCGCTTCACAGCGGTTTTTTGTTTGAAAGTGGTTCTATAACTAACGTGGCGGTCGTCGACTCGTGAATTGGAGCTACGCTCCATTCACCTCGCGACGTAAATAGTCCTGGGGAGGACTATTTAACCGCGTCCTTCAACGCCTTTGCTGCACGGAACTTTGGAACCTTCATAGCAGGGACCTTGATGGCTTCGCCTGTACGAGGATTACGAGCTTCACGAGCCGCACGTTGCTTGACTGAGAAGATACCAAGACCAGCGATAGAGATCTCATCGCCCTTCTTGAGAGTATCAATAATACTGTTAATGACTGTTTCAACTGTTTGCTCAGCTTGAACCTTGGTTCCGCCGAGGACTGCATGTACTGCGTCAACGATGCCTGCTTTGTTCATGATATATGTTATTAATTTAATAAGTAACGACTCTAATTATATAGTAAGCCATATTTTGAGCAATAGGGCAGTACACATTGACAAAGGATAACTATCGTTGCTTTTTAAAGCACCTTTTTACCGAGCAAACTCAACAGAGCGTGTTTCACGAATGATTGTCACTTTGATTTCACCAGGATATTTGAGATCCTTTTCTATTTTCAGGGCTATATCACGTGCAAGATTTTTTGATTCCAAATCACCTATTTCTTCTGGCTTTACGAAAATACGGATTTCACGGCCAGCTTGGAGAGCGTATGATTTTTCAATACCAGGAAAAGAATTGGCCAAAGCCTCGAGATCACCAAGACGCTTGAGATAGTTCTCTACGTTATCGCGACGTGCACCAGGACGAGCGCCTGAGATTGCGTCAGCAGTCTGCACAATACGAGATTCGATTGTTTCATAGGGATATTCCTCATGATGCGCTTGCATAGCTTTGATGATGTCTTCCGAAGCGCCGAATTTTTGTAATATGCGACGACCGATTTCTACGTGAGTACCACTGACTTCATGATCGAGTGCCTTACCGAGGTCATGGAGAAGGGCGCCAGCTTTTGCAACTTGTACGTTTGCACCAAGCTCTTCGGCGATCATGCCGGCTATATGGGACATCTGGATCGAGTGTTGTAATACGTTCTGGCCGTAACTGGTACGGAAATGAAGTCTACCAAGAATAAGGAGAATACGTGGATCAAGTCCGAGTACGCCACATTCGTATGCAGCCGCATCACCTTTTTCTTTGATGGTTTTATTGATCTCTTGTTTTGCCTTTTCTATTGTCTGTTCGATCTTGGCTGGTTGGATACGACCATCTTTGATCAGTTCACGAAGTGCGATGGCTGCGACATGTCGGCGGACGGGATCAAATGAGGAAATGGTAATAGCGCCAGGTGTATCGTCCACCATGACCTCGACACCACTCATACGCTCGAAAGCTTTGATGTTACGACCTTCTTTGCCGATGACCTTACCTTTTACGTCATCACTTGGGATCTCGACAATAGTAGACATGACGTCCGATGCGACTGAAGAGGCGAGACGCTGGATAGATATAGCCAAAATATCCCGAGCTTTACGATCGAGCATCTCTTCGCCCTGAGTTTCGAGTTTATTCATACGAACAAGCAAATCTTCCTCGCTCTGTTTCTCCACGAGTGTAACGAGCTCTTTCTTGGCTTCATCGGTAGAAAGACGGGCAGTTCGTTCGAGTACTTGGCGACGTTCGGTTTCGAGCTGTTCGGCGTGGTCACGAATCTGTTTGATTTCGTTTATCTTTTGTTTCACGATCTCGACCTCTTTATCGATATCGATTTGACGTCTATCCAAAAGATCCTCCTTTTTAATCAGGCGGTCTTCGGTTTGATGGACTTTGTCTTCTTTTTCTTTGATTTCTTGCTTGGCTCCATCTATTGTCTTGGTGGCTCTTGTCTCGGCATCGACAGTGATCTTTTTGGCTTCTTCCTTTGCGGCAAGAAGCATTTCTTTGATCTCGATTTCCATTGAACCTTTTTTACCCAATGAAATAATCAGTCGCAAATAATAACCAATAGCAATGCCTGCCATTCCAGCGATAGAAAGAAAGAGGGCGACGAGTTTTAAGGACATATGCGGTGTGACCCGCCTATCTAGGGACTACGATGGAATAACGTATGAGTTTTTACGGAGTTCAGAATGGATATGAAGGGAATAGGGAGTTGAACAGGAGGGGATATTCGGAAGAGCTGAAGTGGCAAAGAAATCATAGGTTTGGTTACGCAGTTCGTAAAAAGGGGTGTCAAAATTAAAAATTACTAACGTCTGTATCATATAACACTATATCTTTTGTGTCCAGGACGTTGTTATGGTATAGTGCTTCCATGCTTATACCAACCGTTATAGAAAAATCGAGTTTCGGTGAACGCGCCTACGATATATATTCACGCCTGTTAAAAGACGGTATCGTGTTTCTAGGGGGACCAATTGATGATCATATGGCAAATCTCATTATTGCTCAGTTGCTCTTTTTGCAATCCGAAGACCCAAAGAAAGAGATTTCACTCTATATCAATTCTGGCGGGGGACATGTACATGCGGGTATGGCAATTATCGATACTATGCAACATATCAAAAATGACATCTCAACCGTTTGTGTTGGTATGGCAGCTTCGATGGCAGCGGTCATTCTATCTTGTGGTACCAAAGGCAAGAGGTATGCATTGCCAAATTCCGAAGTAATGATTCATCAGCCGAGCGGTGGAACAGAAGGTCAGGCTTCCGATATCGAGATTAGCGCGAAACACATTCTGAAGATGCGTTCTACATTAAACAAGATGCTTGCAAAGAATACAGGACAGGCAGTTTCAAAAATTGAGAAAGATGTAGATCGTGATTTCTTTATGGATGCCGAAGAGGCAAAGAAATACGGCATCGTCGATCAGGTAATGAGTGTGAAGAAATAAGCGTTTCACGTTTCATTCCAAAATAAAACGAAAATGTTTCACAAAAAGGCCATTTGTAAAGATGGCCTTTTTGTTTACTCTTTTTATGTTAGTTTCTACTTACCCTCGAGGAACTGAAAGACTTTTTCGTTGGTAAGTACCGTCTCGGCATATACCCCTGCACGTTCACGATCGGAGTCTTTGTAATGTTCCACAATGTGATTTACTTCGGTTTCGATCTCGGCTGCAGACGGAGCAATGTTTTCTTTCTTAGCAATCTCATTGAGGATGAGTTGGAGTTTTGCTTTCTTCTCGGCATACGGTTTCCATTCGGTACGGAGATCTTCGATCGTCTTCTTTGCATGTTTGAGATAATCTTCGAGAGTTACACCCATGCGTTCGATATCATCTTTGAATTGAGCTTCGGTGCGTTTGAGCTCGCTTTCGAGCATCAGGTTTGGAAGATCTACGATTGCTTCGGCGACGATTGCATCGGCAATGCGGATGCGACGCTTTTCATTTGAGGAATTCTTTTTTTCTTCGAGAACTAATTCTGCAACTTTTGTTTTGAACTGTGCTACATTTTCAAACTTGCCGAGAGATTTTACAAAGTCATCGGTGAGAGCGGGGAGGTTGTCTGTAATTATTTTGTCATGTTCTTCGGGAGTGAGCGTGTCATGATCGTGATCGTCGTGGGCAACACGAGACTTTCGGATGCGGAGGATCGCTTCTTCGATTTCGGTGTCAGTGACTTTCTCTTCCTCAGTTCCTGATTTTTTCATTTCTGTGGTCGCAAGTTTTGCGTAGTCAGGAAGAGTGATGGTCGGAACAACTGCGGTTGTTGCAGTGAACTCCAGAGCGTTTCCGGTAGCGAGTTTGGTGATGCGAATTTCAGGACGTCCAATTGCATCGATGTTCTTATCGGTAATAATATCGATGTAGGATTTTGAAACAGCGAGCTCGGCAGCTTCTTCGAGAATTGCCATTTCACCAACTTTTGAAATAAGAATATTTTCTGGAATCATGCCTTTGCGGAAGCCGTCGACACTGACTGCCTCATTGATATTCTTGAGGGCAAGCGGGCGATATTTTTCCCAGACTTCAGTAGGGATTGATCCGGTAATTTCTACCTGCGATTGCTCGAGATTCTTCGTTGTTGCAGTATCATACGATTTCTGAACTGAGGTTATTTTTTCATTTTTTGACATAAAAACCAGTCTACAGTAAGAGTTCAAAGTCAGCAAGGAGCTTCATTTTTTGCATATAAAATAGGAGTATCGAGTGATACCCCTTTTTTATTTCTACGCTGAGAAGTGATT
>CALREM010000022.1 GCA_943355185.1 Candidatus Nomurabacteria bacterium
GACCATGCCCATCCCATTACATCAACTGTATCAACGCTAGCCGCAGCCAACTGACTACCCCCTGACGGCAATACTGCAGAAATATCTTTGTAGACTGATTTTACATTTCCTGTAGAAAAAACAGTAAACAAACCGGCACTGAGAATAAAGAATCCAAGAAACGCGACTAACGAAACATCGAAGGATTTATTTTTCATCCTCCTATTTTACCTTATTTATAATTTAACTGAGTCTTAATGTGTGGATAGTGGAGAAAATCCGAAGAAAAGGACATATGAGGTCCCCTTCTAAAACCTATCTACTTCCCTGGCCACTCTTCTACCATCAAAACTGAGTCAGTTGCACGCGTCTGTTGCCAAATCTCTTCGGTGACATACGGCATAAATGGGTGAAGCGCTTTGAGGATAATATCCAGTGTTTCCAAAAGGAATTGCGCACGAGACGCTTGTTCGGCAACAGTACCTTCACGAAAAACAGTTTTACTCTGTTCCAAAATAGTATCGGCAAAGGTATGCCAGACATAGTGATAGAGTTTTTCAGCAACCAGATAGAACTTATATTCATTCATTTCGCGCGTAATCTCTGTAATCAAAGCCTGACGTTCAGCGATCAAGGCTACATCCGCAGCTGCATAGTCGGCGAAATTCGCGATACGCGCATGAGTATGTGTACTTTCCAAAATAAAGCGCGTGATATTCCAGAGTTTATTACCAAAAAGTTTATATGCCTTGATTTTATCCTCCCCTGTTTTACTATCACTGCCCGGTCCAACCCCAACGATCAGAGACATACGATATGCATCGGCACCGTATTTGGCGACAACTTCGAGAGGATCGATAAAGTTCCCGAGTGACTTACTCATCTTTCTTCCCTGTGCTTCCAGCACCAATCCGTGGAGATACACATTCTTAAACGGTACTTCCCCGATAAGGTACGTCGACATCAGGATCATACGAGCCACCCAGAAGAAAATAATATCGCGACCAGTTTCGAGCATAGTCATCGGATGATAAGCACGATGTTTGGAAAATTCAGCTTCATCCGGCCAACCCAGAGTCGAGAACGTCCACAAGCCAGAAGAAAACCACGTATCGAGCGTATCTTCATCTTGTGTCCACCCTTCTCCTGCCGGCGCTTCGAGACCGACGTAGATCTCAGGATCAGGAGCCTGGATTCCTGCCTGCGCAGGAATGACAGAAGAGCGATACCACACCGGAATACGATGCCCGTACCAGATCTGACGGGATATACACCAATCACGGAGAGTTTCGATCCAATGGAAATACACTTTCTCAAAACGATCAGGAATCATTTTAATATCACCTGAAGCAACCGATTCTTTCATCAAGGCTTTGAGCGTATGCGTTTTGCCATCGCGAGTGAATTCTTTATTTACCCCAACAAACCACTGCAGTTTTGGTAATGGTTCGATGATGCCACCAGTGCGTTCAGCCAAACTGATATTTTGTTCAACCGTTTCTTCTTTTTCCAACAGACCTTGCTCTTTGAGCCATGCCACAACAGCCAGACGTGCTTCAGTAGTTTTCTTATCCTTAATTCCATCCAAGCCAACCGTCATCTTGCCGTATTCATTGATCACTTGTTTCAAAGGCAAACCATGTCGCTGAGAAATCTCCCAGTCAATCGTACTGTGTGCCGGAGTTACGCCGAGTGCACCGGTACCAAAAGCCGGATCAACAGAAATATCTGCAATCACTTTGAGGGTAATACTTTCACCTGCAAACGTCGTTGTAAACTCTTTCCCAATATACTGAGCATATCGTTCATCGCTTGGATGTACTGCAATGGCTGTGTCCCCTAATTTTGTTTCCGGACGAGTGGTGGAAATAGATATCGGAATATCCTTTGCATATTTAAACGTATAGAGTTGCGCCTGACGAGTTTCATAGACAATCTCATCATCAGAAATCGTGGTCTGTCCTTTTGGATCCCAATTGATGACGCGATACCCGCGATATATGAGTCCATCGTCATACATTTTTTTGAAAGCGGTACGCACCGCCAATGTTCGCGGAGCATCAAGCGTAAATGCTTCACGAGACCAATCGATCGAAGCGCCAAAGCTGCGAAGTTGTTTGACGATGACATCGTGACTTTCTGCAGCGAAGGTTTCGACGCGACCCAGAAATTCTTCACGAGTAAAATCCTTGCGACGTTTACCTTCTTTTTTCTCAATGTCTTTTTCTACTTTTGATTGAGTTGCGATAGCGGCGTGGTCGGTACCGGGAATCCATAAGGTCTTCTTTCCTTGCATACGTGCATAGCGAACCATGATATCTTCGACAGTGATCGTGAGCGCGTGACCAGCATGAAGTGTGCCGGTTACATTTGGTGGTGGCAGAACAATAGAAAAAGGTTCGGCATTTTGGAAACGTGGAGGTAAGGTATCGGGATTGAAAAAGCCACTCTTTTCCCAGAGTGCGTAAATGCGACTTTCAGTATCAGTCGGGTTATATGGTTTTAGGAATATATCCGGTGCCGGAGAAGGTCCGAGAGGAATATCATTCATACGGAAAATACTAACAGAAAAACGTTATTTTGTAACTAAGCTTAACTGAGCTCTGTAACTACCACTACAAAAAGGGCAAACAAAAAGACCCCATCTTGCGAGGAGGTCTTTTTGTTAACGGTGCTTACGCACGCATTACACTCTTTGCACTTGGGCCTTTGTCTCCTTCGACGACTTCGAAATTCACTGAATCTCCAACTTGGAGCTCATTGAAAGCGATGCCTGAAAGATCATTGGCGTGAAAGAAGAGGTCCTTTGTCTCACCTTCGCGAGAAATGAAACCAAATCCTTTCTCTGTGAGAGTCTTGATTTTGCCTGTCATGATGTTGTTTTAAAATACTGAAGAAATTCGACTTTGTTTCTTTGTGGGAACAGTATAGCATGCAAGGCATGTATAGTCCAGCGATTTATCTCTTCGGGTAGGTCTAGGTGCGTTATACCTTGCTATATATAGCTCATTTTGATAGCCTCCTGGGGTATTTGACCTTTGAAAAACGTAACCCCTGTTCCCCGTTGTGCCTATGAAAAAAGCTGTTTTTATCGATCGTGATGGTATTTTGAATGAGCTCGATCCTGAACGTCCGAAGTGGGTCCCTACGGATGTTGATCAGTTTAAAGTTACTCCTGGCATCCGTCTGCTATTAAAAAGATTGCGTGATGCGGGATTCATAATTATTGTGACTACTCATCAGCCAGGCATTTCCGACGGAACTCTTTCTCGGAAAATGCTCAACCGTATGCATGACATTCTCTTGTCTTTGAAACTAGTGGATGACATTATGGTATGTCCTCACAAAGCGGATGAGAAGTGCGACTGTTGCCCTCCTGAACCGGGACTTTTCGAAGAAGCCAGGAGTAAACATTTATTGACTATCAACTACTATTTTGCCATAAGTACTCGCTGGCAAGAAATGGATGCAATCAAACATGTTGGAGGAATCCCTATTCAAATTAAGTCTCCCAAGAACGCCAAGAAGAATCTGATACCCACGGTTAAAAATTTCCAAGAAGCTGTGCAGAGAATTCTGTACTTGGATAAAAAAAATTATTCCTGAAATTGAACCCGAGTCCAGCGCCCTGATGAGTATCGGGGTGTTTTTTATTCTCGTAAGAAAAGTGTATTAAAAATGCCGTCCTGGTTTTGAATCAAGACGGCATGTATTGTATTTAATCACGAAGTGAGTTTGGCGATGCGGAACATCCTTTGGAGCGTATTGTGGAGAGATTGAACATCAAGGAAATTATTGACCACCTGAAGATCGGCCAATTCACGACAAGCGAAGAGGTTATGTTTCGAAGGATCAGTCGATGTTTGCTCCCGCTGCTCCTGTACAGAAAACTGCTCAAAAGAAACCTTGTCAGTCTCACTTGCTCGACGTTGAATGCGTTTATACCGAACGTGAAGTGGTGCATCGACGGAAATCAGAATGAACTTGATTCCCATTACTCTGTCTTCCGCATCATGACGAATGGTGACGATTTCTCCCACCGTGTATATAGATTCGATCACCGCATTTCCAGGCGCCCGACACGCAGTAGAAAACAATGTATGGGCAACATATTCGGGCCCATACATAACTCTCAATTCATTCGAAACAGTATTGAGACTGGTACGATCACGAGGTAGTTTGCAACGATCAACTTCCGGCCACAAGATATCTTCTCGAGCCGAAAAATGTCTATATCCGAGCTTGGTCAGAAATTTGACCACTTCCCCTTTACCCGAACCTGGCCCACCCGTAAGACCTATAACAATTTTTTGTGTGCTCATATACGTTTATTCAGTTGTATTGGTGCTAACTGTCGGTATTTAACTGGAAAATAGGGTGGGAGTCAAGAGGAAACTGTGTGACCCTACGGGGTGGATTTCAGAACTAACCGACATGAGGAATGACATACTACTTGCAACTAGACAAATATCTGCTATTATATAATCATCACCACGAAAAAGCTCCTTTAAGGCTCGTCCTTAAAGGGCCTTTTTCTTTATACGGTCATACTCTATCTTGTTCTTTGCTTCATCGAGAAAGACCAGGTACTTCTTGTCTTCTTTGTTGATCTTCTTGAGAAGTGCCGAGTACTTGGTCTTATCTGGAACCAATACAGCCTCAAGCTTCATTTTATCCCTCAAATATTCTGCTAGACAAAAGAAATCCCCGTCACCTGATACGATCACCGCTTTATCGTAATTGGGATATTCAATCATAGTATGGAGTACAAGTTCTGCATCACAATTCCCCTTCGTTGTACCATCCTTATAAATCAAAGTTGGTTTGAAAATGACAATAAATCCATCTTTCTGTAATTGGGTGTACATCTGCTGATTTCCTTCAACATATCCCATAAATAAGTATGCAGATGACACATTATATTTATCTTTCAAGTATCTCTTGAATTTGACAAAATCAATTTTCCACCCCTGATTTTTTATACTCAGATATACATTCTGGCTATCTACGAAAGCATAGTTAGATAATTTATTTTCCACGAACGAATTATATCACCAAGTGTCCACTTTATGGGGTACATTTCAATGTGACCCTATAGGGTGGCTTTCAGAACTTTTAAAACACAGGGCTCATATTAAAAATAATGTGAAAGAATTCTCGATTTTATTCAAAAATACCATCTCCCATAAATAGTAATCCATTCAACTTATCTTTAAAGTCAAAAATAAACTTCTCCATTTTTTCTTCAGCTCCAGGTTGTACAGTAAAACTTCCACCTAGTACAGACTGTACGCTATGAATTTTTGAAAGTATTTTTACTTGATCCTCCTTGTCTTCAATTGTTTGTATAGCATACGAAGCAAAACCTTTAAGATGATTTTCAATTTCTTCGTGAGGCATAAAATTAAAAGTTGCTTCTCCAAAATCTAATGTGAGAATAAGTCCTGTTGCAAGACCATCTTTGGTAAGACCTTTATATGATTTAATTTCCTTTATCTGGTCAAATAGATTTGATCCAAGTATTGATGGATCTGGTATGTATATTGCGGCATTCATATATAAATAATAACATAGAAATTCTAAACTCTGTGACCCCTCCACTACGAGTCGGTCCTTACAGGACCAGTACAGGTTTCGTATCGTACTCGCTTCGCTCCGTTCGATATACTCAACCTTTTCGACTCCTGATTTAGCAAAATCACCTACTGGGCCGCCGCTCGCGCGCAGGCGCGAGCTTAGGCTCACACTCGCTTCGCT
>CALREM010000023.1 GCA_943355185.1 Candidatus Nomurabacteria bacterium
GCAAACGCCGCAGTAGTTGAAGCAATGAAGAAGCTGTACGTACTTGAAGCAGCATATGCATTGTTCTGTATGGACAAGAGTGCGAATGGTGTCGATGAACCGATACCGACTGCAGTCTTTTTGACGATACCTGTGCCTGTTGATTCACCATATATGGTGAGCATTGGGTTGCCGTCGAGTAGAGCAGTGTAGCTCTGAGGAGTATCTGCTGCGGCTGATGTGACAGTAAGATCCATCCATGTAGAGACTCCAGCATCCGTATCAAATGACATTGATCCCGTCTCAAGTGAACTAATAGATGTAATACCTGTTGTAAAGTCACTGACAATTGCTCCAGAGTTTGCATTGAATCCACCTGCAAATGTAGAGGTTGCTGTTGTAGATGTTGCAGTGAAGTTACGAGCTACTGCTTCACCTACTACTGAAAGTGCTGCGTATGGTGATGTTGTGCCGATACCAAGGAAGCCAGCTGATGTCCAGATACCATTGTTTGGGAAGTATCCTGTGCCTGAGATGGTGAGGGCGGTGGTTGATGCATATGGGAAAGTAGAGGCAGTGGTAGTGGTGGCGGTGAAGTATGCTGCGACTGCTTGGCCGACGACTGAGAGTCTGGCATATGGTGAGGTGGTGCCGATGCCGACGTTTTCATTCAAAAGAACCAATGTCGATGTACCTGATACCGCAGTACCATTTGCTGCATAAAATGCCACTTGACCGAGTGTTCCACTGTTTACAGTACCAGACGCACCTCCACCTCCGGAAATACAAGTGCCGTTTATTGAAAAACATCCGCCAGATAGATTGATTCCATTAGCAAAAGTTGATGTAGCACCGGTACCAGTTATATTTAAGTAGGTAGACTGAATTCCAGCACCAAAAGTTGATGTAGCGTTGCCCAAGATCGTTGTCGTAGCAGTTGTGCCTACGTAAAGAGCGTTATATATAGAAGCAATTGTTGTAGAAGCACCGCCCTGGAACTGCTGAAGTGCTGTCCAAGTGTTTGCAGTTGAGGTATCTATTGAGCCACCGCCACCTCCGCCACTATCGGCTTCCAATGCAGCTACGCGCGTATCAAGTGCAGAAATAGCACGTCCAGATGAATCTGCGATTGCATCGCTCTGTCTACTTAAAAACGGCCTCGAAACCAGAAAACCCGTAGCAACGTATGACTCGAGATTTACTATTCGTTGCAATATAGCGGCATCAACAGCGTTTATAATGGTTGTACGAGGCTCAATAATACGTTCAGTATTTGAAAATATAGTTTGAGTTGTCAAAGCTGGTTTAGAAACTACCGCAATAACAGATGAAGTGGCTTGAGGCGCAATCGGTGTACGAACGGCTACGCTTTGAGGAGTAGAGGTAGTTTGTTCCTGAACAATAACTATTTTCTGAGGGAACGTAACGAGAGCCACGATCTTACGTGTAGCGCTTCCAAACACATCTGATACCCAAGTTACAGAAGAGTCCCATACATCACCGACGGCAGCCAGTGTTGGGGTTACATCAGGAAAGGTTGGAAACGATAGAGTAGGCAGTGACAAATCAGGCAATGCGAAGTGAGGCATTGAAAAATGTGGTAGAGAGATATCTGGTATTGAGAAAGAAGGCAATTCAGGCAGACGTGGCAAAGAAAGATCGATGCTGGAAGTAATCTTACTCATGTCCACATCAGGTACAAGTGCAACAACAGCAGTTGCGACTGGCTTTACCGTATTATTGAGAGCCACATCTAACGCGTCACCGAAGTCTGACCACGTCATACTCAATGCAACACCAGAGACCATGGATACTGTTTGATCTATACTTCCCAACGTCTCGGTAGTAAATTCCTTCACTGCAAGAAAGTTCTTTTGGAATGAATTAGGATCGATAGCTGCAGTAGCTGAAACGGTTACTGACCCAATAACAAGTACAACTACTACAGCCAACTTACCAAAGCCTTCTGGTAGTTGTGATACTTGAAATATACTCTTTACCTGTTCCGAGATAAGAGCTTGTGTCTTTTTTGCTTTTATAGCTGCAGAACGTGGAGTCTCAACTTTATTATTCAGCACAGGTAAGAGAGAACGATCGTCCTCTGCGTATGCAATCTTCCATGCGAGCGGAGGGTATACAGGCGAAGATGGTTCGATAACACTTTCCTTTTCTTTCTGAACTTCTTCTTTCACTTTGACTGGAGTAGAGACAACTGCAGATACTGAAGACTTAGTTGAAACTTTTTTTGAAGCAAGTTCTTTTTGAGCGGCTTGGATCTTCTTTTCTTTGTGAAGCTGCTCTTTGATAGCTTCTTGATAACGTGTGAGGGATTCGATTTCAATGAACCACGAACGACCAAACATCCGTGCGGATAATTTGCCGCCGCGACAGAGTTGTCCGATATAGTCGTTTGTATAGTGCGTCATCTCGGCAGCTCGGCCAGACGAGACATACTCACAACCCTCAATTTTCATCACGGTTTTCATTCACTTAAAAGTATACCGCACCATCTCGCAAAAAGTCTGTGGATAATAAATTATCTTTGATGGTATACTTTTGCGGTACGTTTTTGAGATTAAATAAGGGAAGCAACTTCACCTTCATGGGCTCAATTACGTCCACGTTTGGAAGATCGATCTCGGCTCATAAGTCTTACAAATCGAACCCCTCTCGGCAGAATGAACCAGGACGTATCTCTCTTCTCCATATATAATAAAGTGAAGATAAATTATACCCTTTATACTAAACCTTACTATTTCTATGTAGACTTATAGTAAATTATGTATATAATTAACAGTGTTTAGTAAGGTTTACATATCTTTAAAAAATGTCTGAAGAATTACCACAACTCATAAGTATCAAGAAGGCTGCCGAGATTATCGGTGTCACTCCGCTTACCTTGCGCAACTGGGATCGAGACGGCAAGCTCAAAGCACTTCGTCACCCGATGAACAACTATCGAGTGTATCGACGTCAGGATATTGAGAAGCTGATTTTGAGTATCAACGAGACTTCCGGACGAGCTGTCACAAAAAAAGAAGCCCCTGCAAAAAGTGGACCGAAGAAGCTCCAGGTGCGTCACGAGGAACTATAAGAAGACGAATTGTTAATACCCTGCTAGACTACTATTACTATCATGAATTTAGATTCTCGTTCTGCATATAGTGCCACTATCGGTTTGGAAATCCATGCCGAACTCAAGACAGCTTCCAAGATGTTTTGTAGCTGCAAAAATAATCCTGATGAAGAACATCCGAACACGCATGTCTGTCCGATCTGCATGGGACATCCGGGTACTCTCCCTGTACTTAACAAAGAAGCGATCCGTCATGTCCTTCGCATCGGAGTAGCAGTCAATGGAACGTGTGCGGACTTTACGGAATGGGATCGTAAAAATTATTTTTATCCTGACATTCCGAAAGGATATCAGATAAGCCAATTTGCATACCCACTCATTTCCGGTGGCACACTTGCAGGTATACAACTCGAACGTATTCACCTCGAAGAAGACACTGCTCAGTCGACTCACGACACTCATGATGACAGTCTGGTCAATTTCAATCGCGCAGGTGTGCCCCTCATGGAACTCGTTACCACTCCGACTATTCATGACGCAAAGACGGCAGTACGATTTGCTCGTGAGCTTCAACTCCTCTTACGATACGTTGGGGCCGGAGATGCAAACATGGAGAAAGGTGAGATGCGTGTCGAAGCGAACATTTCCGTCTCCCCTGTCGGTACCACTACCCTCGGCACAAAAACTGAAGTTAAAAATTTAAATTCATTTCGTTCTGTCGAAGGTGCGATCGAGTACGAAATCGATCGTCAGATTGAGCTCATAGAGAAAGGTGGAAAAGTAATTCAAGAGACTCGTGGCTGGGACGAGAACAAGAGTGAGACATTTTCGCAACGTGCCAAAGAAGGTTCACATGACTATCGCTACTTCCCTGAACCCGATATACCAAAACTTAAAATTTCAGAAATTCCTGAATTTTCAAAAGAGACACTTGTAGCATCTCTTCCAGAGTTACCATGGATCAAACGTGATCGCTACAAAAATGTATTCGCAATGACAGACAAGGAAGTCTCCCTCTTCGTCGACTCTCCTCTCTTGGCGACTTATTTCGAATCTATTGTTTCTGCTTACACAACTGATTCTAAGAAAATAAAATTAACAGTGAACTATCTTTTGACGGATTATCTTGGCCTGCTTAAAAAAGAAAACATGCCACTCGATCTAGCCCCAACACTCATTCCTGCAACATCATTTGCAGAGCTCGTGACCATGGCAGCACAAGGGGGCCTCTCTTCTCGTGGTGCAAAAGATATCCTCGCTCTCCTTCTCACAGAAAAAGGTGTCTCTCCTCAGGCACTTGCTCAGACACATTCATTGATACAAAAAAGTGACGCTTCCGATCTGATTCCTATTATTGAAAAGGTATTAGCTGATAATGCGGCGATCGTAACCGAATACAAAGGAGGCAAAGTCGCTTCCCTTCAATATCTTATCGGTCAAACAATGAAAGCCTCGAAAGGTGCAGGTAACCCGGAAATAATGAAGAAATTGCTTATAGAAAAGCTCGCTGCGTAAGCTTAGGCTCGGAGTCTCGTCGTAATCTCTTCTGAACACTTCTTTATAGCCGCATCATCGAGGATGGTAACGGTGATTATATCCTTATTATATTGAATGAGATCTTTCTGCGCTTTCGCAATAGTAGCCTCATCTACCATATCAGTCTTTGTAAGAATGATTGTCTCAGGCTTTTCAGGGAGTCCATCGCCGTATTTTTCGAGTTCCTTACGGACAGTGAGATAGGTTGCAACAACATCGTCATTTTCCAGAGAGACGAGGTGCAAGAGGATTTTGGTACGCTTAACGTGACGGAGGAACTTGTGACCAAGACCCTTACCTTCGGCCGCACCTTCGATGAGTCCTGGAATATCAGCTAAAATATATTCCTGAATAACGCCCAAGTGTGGATCGAGAGTCGTAAAGGCATAGGATCCAACCTTTGCATGAGCCGAGGTTAATGCATTCAACAGACTCGACTTACCAGCATTTGGTAAACCAATAAGACCGGCGTCAGCAATAAGACTAAGTTCTACTTTGAAATCTGCTTCTTCACCTTCCATTCCTGGAGTTGATTGCTCAGGCTTAACGTTTGTAGATGCTTTGAAATGTTCATTACCGAGACCTCCACGTCCTCCATGAAGGATCTTTGAGACCTGTTCGTCTTCTACAAGCTCCACAGTACGCCCTGTGGTCATATTTACGATGACTGATCCGATAGGAAGATCGATATAGCGATCATCACCAGCGGCACCCTGTTGACTCAAATTGCGACCATCTTCACCGTTACGAGCCTCAAAACGTTTAACACTTTTGTGACGTGCGAGAATGTTCGTATCGCGTACAGCACGAACGTAGACGTCTCCTCCAGGACCAGCATTACCACCAGCTGCACCAGAAAACTCCTTTCCTTTTTCATGACGCCAACGCACAACGCCGTTGCCGCCGTTGCCCGCTTTCGCATGGAATTGTATTTCGTCAATTAATGCCATAAAGAACTCACCTTACGTTAAAAAGAGGGATATATCAAGCCTTGCGTACGGAACTACGATATATATCGAGCAAAGCAAAGAGGAATGCTAGAACGATTGGACCAAGAAGGAAACCAACGGGGCCAAAGAAAATAAGACCTCCGAGGACTGAAAGAAGGATCAGAAATGGGTGAATTTTAACA
>CALREM010000024.1 GCA_943355185.1 Candidatus Nomurabacteria bacterium
GAAAGTACTTCCCACAGTAAACGTACTACTTGTCGGTGACAACAATAGTCGTGCAGCAGACACAGAATTAGCCGATGCTGCAAAAAAGGCACCAATTACTACAAACACCATAAGACCTCTTATAGAAAGGTTCACCGTCTTATTATAAAATATATTATTGCGATAAGAAAGGTAAAACTGAGTATAGCAATGCCTAATAGTTTTAGAATTTCAATCCCTACGTATGCATTATGTGTCGCCGTATTACCTGAATTGTCCTGAGCAGAGATCTGATAACGCCAAATACGCGGAGGAAGCTTTGCTGGATTTGAAACAGTACTCCATTCATTCCAGGTAAACCATTTCATACTACGCATAGTAATAGATTCAATACCTGAACCATTGTCAGTTACTTGGAAAATAGCGATGCGAGTCCTATCGGCTTCATTTTGTAACGTATCAGTAATTCCAAATATGGGCGATTCTGTATCAAGAGGAGCTACAGACTCGGTCACATTCTCTACTGGTTGCAACAGGTTTTGTATTACTTCGCGTATGGTGACACTTTTTGTACCCAAGACAACATTGGTCGCGCGAGTACCTTTGCCGTCAGCGTAGTAGAGATTCGCTTCAGTAATGGCAAATTTCGCAACACCTTCCTTTGTTGTTTTAAAAGTAATTGTACCAATCTCGCCTTTTGTTCCTGCAAATGCGCGAGACATGCCACCGCTGAGTACCACCACTCCTGGTGTATTCTTTAATTCTTTTGACTGCCATATCTCTATAATTGAATTACCTTCATTAAAAGATATAGGCTCCACTACACCAGAATAAGATACCTTTAATTCAAGAACGTTTATTGGTTTTTCACTATCAACAAATACACGGACGGTGATTTTAGAACCAATTGATGCTTCTGAAACAGTATTCTCAAAATATACACGAGGAGCGCGTGACGCACTCGTCTGAGCAAACACATAAACAGGTAAAAATGTTACCAGAAATACTGCGAAGATACCGAGGATGAAATTACGTGTAATATATGTCATATAATTTACTCAGTCCAATAATAGAACATGATCGAAATGTCTATGAAATCAACCTTATTGTCAGAATTACAATCGTATTCCACATTAAACTTACCAAGATGGAACAAGAGGATGCTCAAATCAACCAAATTCACTTTACCATCACCATTGAGATCCGCTCTTCCAGTGAGCCCATTACCTCCAATAGAACAAAATGTTGCGGTACCCAATATTTGATCAATAATATAGGACGTACCACCTCCTCCCCCACCGCCAGTATTCGTTGAACCCGAGCCTGTTGGTGTTTTAGTAACTTCAGTTGATGTGCCTATCGGATTGCCGAAAATATCCTTCACAATAACGACAAAATAATAAGGAACATCATTTGTAAGTCCAGTACGTGTAGAAGAAAACACGTTACCTACAGAGGTATACGAATACGGCCCACCAAGACTCGTTGACTGTCCTATCGAGTAGGAAGAAGCTGTCCAACCGAGAAATCCTTCCGATGCTGTCCAAGACAACGCAACCTGTGCATCTCCCGCAGTTGCCCCAACAACAGGTATGGAAACTTCAGGATAAAATAAAAAACCTGAATTCACTCCAAAATCAGTTGCGGTACTGGTACCAATAGCCAACTCGGTCATACTTCCCCACATTTGATAACCAGAGGAAGTTCCGAAACCGGCGGGCGACATAACCGGATCAAGAACAGTAAAACTAGTGGAAGTAAACTCATCTGCGTACGCGACACTCCCACATAAAAGTAAGGCGAAAAAACCTATACTGATATATGGGAATATGGTACGCATGCAGCTGTTAGCGTGCTGCCGGAGCACCTGAAGTAGAACCTAGATTATCAGGATTACCGAGGATGAGAGGGGCTACTTCGATCAACTTCTTTGTTGAAGGATCGTAGAGAAATGCTTTGCGAGCATTGGGATATATGAGGACTTTATCACCATTCTTTGCGTTAGCAAAAAACGGCTGATCTTTGAGCTTTGCTGGGTCAGTGATAGTGGCAACAGTAGGATTCTCTCCTTTTGGAAGTTCGATGAGCTTGCCAATCTCTGCAACAAGGGCTTGCATCTCAGCTTGAGCTTGTTCTGTATTTGGATCACCTTCTACCACAGACTTGTTCTTTGACACATAAACCGCAATACCGATAACAATAATAACAGCGATCACAATACCGATGATTTTTTTATTTTTATCCATAAAAAATGATTATTTTTAATATTTCATCTATTATACACTATCTTGTTTTACTTGTAGTGGTGGCTTTTGTCGGTACTATCTCCGGTGTAGAAATTGCGGGATCATTGATTATAAGCGGTGCCACTTCTATGAGCCTCTTTGATACAGGGTCATACAAAAATGCCTTTTTAGCAACTTGGTATACCAAAACCTTGTAGCCGGCTTTTGCATTGGCAAAAAACGGCTGATCTTTGAGCTTTTCTGGGTCAGTGATAGTGGCAATGGTTGGTTCTTCACCAGTCGGCAATACCACGATCTTTTCGAGCTCAGCAATCAGTGCCTGTGCATCTTTTTGTTCTGATGCTTGTGTTTTTTCTGACGAAGAACCCGACGTGTTGTAGAAATATGCAGCTATACCTGTAATAATGACGATCGCAACAACAACCCTGAAAACTGAGAATCCTTTATTTCGAGACATGTGGACAGAGTTAGACTTATAAAGATGCGAATGTCACTAGTATACACCTTACCTGATTTACATGACAACATGATCATAAAAGAATATACTACGGCAGTATATGAATATCCGACACATTGCATACATTTTACTTGCTAGTACCACAACTTTCATAAGCGGTGTAGCTTATCAAAAAAGCAGAACTATCGATACAACCCTCACGTATACCGAGATACGTGAAAATAAAACTTTATCCAAGTTGACGAACCCTCTCCTTGAATGTAGTTTTGGTCCGGATTATCTCAGTAACAATCATGCAAATCCCTCTAAAAAAAAATTGAAAATTTTATAACTGACTCAATCGCACAGCGCAAAATTACTCACGCATCGGTATATTATCGAGACCTGAACAACGGTCCATGGATGGGTATAAATGAAAAAGAACAGTTTTTTCCGGCTTCACTCATGAAAGTTCCATTAGCCATGTATTTCTACAAAGAATCGGAACATGATCCTTCGATTCTCACATCCACCATTTCACCAGGCACGATTGTGCAGTCAACACTATTTGAGCAATATTTTAAACCTTCACAGACTATAGATATTAACAAAAAACACACGGTTCAGGAACTTATTACTGCAAGCATCATGTATTCGGATAATTTTGCAACTGAGGCGCTCGTGTTGTCAATGAAAGAAGGTGGACTCAGAGATACCCTCTCAGATCTACACTTAAATTTACCCCAAACAGATGATGATTACATGCAAGTCAAAGACTATGCAACATTTTTTAGAGTCCTTTTTAATGCATCATACCTCAGCCAAGACAACTCCGAAAAACTTCTCAAATTACTTTCCGAGACAAAATTCAACAACGGTATAACAAAATATCTTCCAAAAGACATATCTGTTGCACACAAATTCGGCGAGAAACTCATCGACTCATCTAATATCAAACAATTTCATGATTGCGGTATTGTATATGTACCTACCCGGCCATACCTTGCACGCATTATGATCCGTGGCACTGATATGGATAAAGCTACAGAAACGTCAGCGCTTATTTCCAAAATGATCTACAATGAGGTCATCAAACAACTCTAATTATTCGACTGCGGTTTCATCGGGAGTTACGATAGTTTCTACCGGAACTGGTGCAACATCCATATTCTGAGGAGCCTCATCTTGGTGAACATCTTCGGCTGTTATAGGCTCCGATGAAATTGTTTGAGGAGTCTCTTCGGTGACAGCCGGTGCATCATCAAGACCGTTTTGGACAGTCGTCGTAGATATTGATGGTTCCGAATCAACTAATGGATCAGTCGGAGAAATAGGTGAAGGTGGTGTAGCTGGAACTACAATAACTCTTGTACGTATTTTTGTCGAAGTTGCCGTCCGTGCACCTCTAACAGCCAGAGCCATCCAACTAAACTGAATATCTCGTGGCGCAGCTTTGTTCAGAGTTATTGTAAACCCTTTCACACTCTTCTTGGTGACAAGGAACCTGACATCGTTCGTAAAGAGAGTATCTGCCAACGCGGCACTTTGTTCTTCGGTACCAACATCATCTAGTGCAATGGTTGCATTTACAATTGGTTGTTCGAGGTATTCCTTATCAAATGTCACGATCACATCATGTGCACCCTCGCCGATCACTGCAAATCCTGCAGTATCGGTATTAAAGTATGGGCGACCAAAGAAGATACTATCACTATTGAAAGTCAAACTTGCCCCAATTGAACTGATTGTATCAACCGATAGTCCACCGCCAAACGTCGCCATACTGGTAACTTTTAGTGCCTTATCGAATACCAACGTATCACCGTCGAGATTGATATGCAGACCATCAAGCTTTTTCTGTTGTTCTTGTACACCAGCCAAGATGAATGTGGAGAGTTTGAAGAGGTCTATACCCTTCTTATCGGCAGAAAGTATAGCCTGCGGAGCATCTTCGGACAGGATCCCGAGATGGGTCGCTACAGAAGATGAAGCATTTGCATCCCGATACTCTGCAATCTTGATATCACGGATACTCTGGATTATATCGGTTGTACTGGAAGCAGTGAGATATGTCGCATCTTTTACAAAGCCTTTGGATGAAAGTGCTGCAAAAGATTGAGCTGACATGTTACCAAGTGAATCTACAATAAACGCACTGCCACTGTAGTGCATAGCTTGTACTGCAGCAGCAATCAATCCTTCATCCGAACCATCAAATACTTCAAGCGCCCTACCGATGACTGGTCCAGTACCTGTTGCTTTCATAGCGACACCTTTGACTGAAGATGAGGTGAGGTAATCGCCTGGTACAATAACTCCATTCTCTGTATTAACACGCACTTTTACCCGACCTGCAGTTGCAACTTTGAGAGTGTGTTCGTTTTCAGTACCCAAAATCTGTGCAGCAGCCAAACTAACTACACCAAAAAGATTACTGTCGTATATACGATCAGACATCCGAGCAACTATACCCGTGGTAGTAGAAAAGGACACCAATGATCCTTCACCAAATGACAGAGGGTCTTCAGCGACATATTCAGTCGCAATCGTAGCCCCCGAAGTCGGATCGTATGCATCAAGCACGTTTTGCAGAGAAGGGCTCATTGCGGGCGTAGAGCTTTCCAAGCGACTAGCGGCTGCAAAATGAGCGTCATCAATTCCTCCACCTTGCGGATCGTCTACCCATAACCTTATCAATGCAATTTCCATAGCTTTGCCGAGTCCTGCCGTTGTAGGCGATGCTGTAGAAATCAAATATCCAAGGTTTACCGTAGGAATATTGGTACCATCACTTACAACTTTTGATACAACTTTGCCATTGATTACGAAAGTGACATCGTTTTGGTTAGCTTCAATTCTAAATCGACGAAATGGCAAAGTTCCTGTTGTAGTTGTTGCAACTCCTGTATTAACAAATGATTTGATGACACCATTGACACGTACCATTGCATACCAGTTGTCGTTCGGCGCAGTAGAACTTGCTACGAACATAAT
>CALREM010000025.1 GCA_943355185.1 Candidatus Nomurabacteria bacterium
TGATGCAAAACTTGATTTTGATATTGACCTCATTCCGTATACTGGTGACGATGTCTGGGTAGAAAAAGCTTTGGAACAAATGAAGAAATGTCTCTTGTCAGAAAAATTTCCTTCACCATCAGCCGAATGTGATCATTGTGCCTATCGAAAGGCCGCACGTGATGTGCAGGTTGAAGCCAAAAGCGCAAAATAGAATTGATGTGGTAGTATGTGAGGATTAATAAGTAGTATATACATATGAATATCAAACGACTTTCTTCAGGATTTAATGCAAACCTCGGCCTTTTATTGCTTCGTGTTGGGGTTGGTTCTGTATTTTTGGCACACGGCATCGCCAAGTTAACAAATATGGAGGGAACAATTGCTTTCTTCAGTTCACTTGGTTTAGGTGTTGTTATGGCCTGGGTAGTCGCTCTTATTGAGACTATTGGCGGCGCTATGCTCATTCTCGGTCTCTGGAGTCTCGTTCCAGCACTCTTGCTCGTTGCAGTCATGATCGGTGCAATGACCACGGCAAAGTGGGGAAAACCGTTTATGGGCGGATATGAATTTGATTTTATGTTGATGATGTCACTCTTGGCTGTTGCTGGTCTCGGTTCTGGAAAATACGCTCTCACCAAGTCATCTGCATGCGGATCATGCAACGATTGCGATTGTTCATGTCATCCGGGAGACAAACGTTGTGGTTCCAATGGAACTTGTGCAAACTGCAAGTGTTCCTAAGAACGCTCTAAAGGAAAAGATATTTCACACAACGTGCCGCCAGTCGGCACGTTTGTGATTGTGATGGATCCGTTGAGTTCGTTTTCTACGATTGTCTGTACAGTTCGAAGACCAATGCCAGTACCGTGTGGTTTGGTGGAAAAATAATCAGTAAAAAGAAGAGTGGTATGTTCGGGAGCGATGCCGCACCCGGTGTCAGAAACAGAAATGTATCCCTGTGTAGCATCGGCCTTACTGCGAATGATGACAATCTTTTCATGCGGAGTACCCGATCGTTCACAAGCTTCGATGCTATTGGAAATAAGGTTGAGCAAGAGTTGTTGTAGTCGGATCGGATGCAGGCGTATTTCCTGCATATTTCCGGAATCGATGATGATCCGTACGTTCGCCATACGTGCTTTGTATGCGACAAGATCGAAGACAGTTGAAAGCTCGATAGAGATATGAGATCGATGTACGGTAGTGTTGGGAAGACGATCACCCATAGCTGAACGTACACTTTCCATAAATGAACCCATACGTCTTGAAGCGGAGATGGCCGTCCGGATCAGTTCCTCGGCTTCTGCGGGAGATGTTTCTTTTGCAGCTAACCGTTCGATGGAAAGGGAAACAGTTGAAAGAGGATTGATGAGATCATGGAATAATCCTTTTGAAAGTTCACCAAAGGTGGCGACTCGCTCTAGTTCTGCTATGCGAGCTTTCTTTACGGCGATCTCTGCAAAGGTCTTTGGGGATATACTTTTTTCAAATTCCTCCCGTCCTTGTCGGAGCGTTTCAGCTGCCTTTTGTAGGCGCTCTCTACCTTGTTTTTGATCTTTGTTGGTGTGATATGCCAATAAACCGAGACATATAAAGACTGCAGTGAACGTCACGACATCAATGAGGCGAAGTTCACTAGTGCGCCAGAGTTGTTCCATAGAAGAAGGAAAAAATCCTGAGAGTAGAGTCATTCGCGGCAACATACCCGGCCGAGTATGAATCGGTCGAATACGCACAGACTGTATTGTAACCTCACGCCTGCCAGGGTGTGGAAACAAACAATTTGTAATGCCGTGAAAAATCATGCTTCAAAGTATCGGAAGGTCGGGAATTCCGTACTGAAAGAGTGGTGCGGAGTTTTTATTAAGTAATAAATGTTATATCGACATATAACTCAGACTACTGTACCAGGGTGAGATAAAATCCGTATGAAGAAAGGTTCAAGAACTGATAAAGATTGTCTCAAATATACATGAATTTTTCGATATTAAAAGCGTAGTAAGTTTGTTGGAGTGTCGATCACATAGCCACGGCCAGGCAGATTAAGAATCAGATCGGGTTGTTTCTTCGTGGTGAGTTTCTTGCGGATGTTGCGAATGTGAGCCTCTACTGTATTTGAAAAAGGGTCACTCTCTGCGGTCCATACATATTCCATGATTAATGAACGAGACATGATAACACCAACATGCATCATCAGATATTTGAGCAAATTGAATTCTTTGCGGGTGAGATGGATAGGAGTTTCGGCACGTGCGACGGTTTGTTTTTCTACATGGAGAGTCAGGTTGTCGACGGTGAGAAGTGTTGGTTTGAGTTCGGAAGGACGACGAGCGACCGCATTGAGTCGTGCTGACAATTCGCTAAAGGAAAAAGGTTTGGTGATATAGTCGTCCGCACCTTGTTCAAATGCTGCAATTTTTGTGTGCACGTCTCCCATCACTGACAAAAACAAGATTGGTGTGGAGCGTCCGGCTGCACGTATTTCTCTACATACTGCGAGTCCATCTTTTTTCGGAAGGGAATAGTCGAGCAAAATCGCATCGTACGTATAACTTCTTCCCAAGAAAGATCCATCTACTCCATCGTTCGCAATATCAACCACATGAGACTTGGCAGTAAGTCCCAACTTTACAGCTTCTGCAACTTGTCGGTCGTCTTCGATGATAAGTACTTTCATAATGGCGAAAGTATATCAGAGTTAATAAACATACGTCCATCGGTAGTAATGTATAATAGAATAACGTTATAGGAATAACTATAAAAGATACCATGGCTAAGGAACCTCTAGATTCAATTAAGATACATAAAATAAGATCTCTTCGGTTAAGAGGTTGCTCAGTTAAAGAGATACGGGCTCACTTGGGGCATTCTGTTGCGACCATTTCTAAGTACATTCAAGGAGTTTCTATTTCTGAAAAATATAAATCTATTTTAGAAAATAAAAGATTTCCAAGTAAAAAGAGATCCCAGTCGCAATGGGAGTTTGCCGAAAGAGAATCATTTAAAATAATAGGCACATTAAATAAAAGGGATCGAATATTACTTTTAATAGGTCTTTATTGGGGTGAAGGTACTAAAAGGGAACTTAATATTATTAATGGGGATCCAGCACTTTTAAAAGTATTTGTAACGTGTATACAAGATATAGGAATAACAAAGGATATGTTGAAGATATCTCTACGTCTATATGAAAATATTTCTCCTACTAAAGCTATTGCATTCTGGGCAAATAATCTAGGGGTTAGCGAGAGATCAATTTCTTCAATACAAATAGTTCCTGGAAATAAGATAGGAAAATTGGAATACGGAATGTGTAGAATTAGAGTAAAAAAGAGTTCATCCTATTTCAAACTACTCATGTCCATGATAGCTTTACTGAAAGATCAGGTGAAATAAATAAAGCCCCCGTAGTTCAATGGATAGAATGGCTCACTCCTAACGAGCTGATGTAGGTTCGATTCCTGCCGAGGGCACAATAGTGGTAAATTTATTACCTCTCGCCATGCGCCATATGATTTGCTATAGTGTCGCCATGACACCCGAAGAGCGTTCTTTACTTGAGAGAACATACAAGTTGGCAGAAGAAAACAACACCTTGTTGCATAGTATGCGTCGCATGTCGCGCATATCGACTATTGCCCGCGTCTTGTATTGGGGAGTCATATTGGTAGCGAGTTTTGGTGCATACTATCTCATCCAGCCATACGTCCAATCATTCGCGGATATATATGGTCAAATACAAGGAAGTTCCACTACCAGTCCCGGTATAGGATCATTCATGGATTTGTTGAAACCGTAGAAATTTTTCATTCGCCAAGGTAGCTTCCGCCAGCTGGCGGATAGGTAGGTAACATCGAGATAAGCACTGTACCAATAATCGCCAAGGTAGCTCAGTTGGTAGAGCATTCCCCTGAAGAGGGAAGGGTCACCAGTTCGATCCTGGTCCTTGGCACATATAATGTAGGGCTTGACTTTTTCTCGATTATAAGATAGAGTTATTTTTACGTACTTTAATCGTATATACCCCATATTATGAAAAACACACCCATTTCTGCATATAAAACGTTGGCATTGACGGCTATTTTCCTGGCTGCCATCTTTAGTGTGGCTCCAAAGGCTCATGCTGATTTTGATTTTGGTCGTATTATCGACCCATTGTGTCTTTTTGCTTGTGATAACGATGAACCAAAACGTGTCACCAAAAATGTCACAACTACGAACACTTATACAAACAGTAACAACGTCAACAGTAACATCAATAGTCCTGGGGCAGTTGTCGTAGATGGTAATTCATACAACGATACACCAGCCTATGCATATGATTATCCATCATATCCAAACCAGCCAGATCGTACAGATTCTCTCACTATCTCTTGTTATCCAATGCCTCTTTCCGCTCGTGAAGGAGACACTATTCAGTGGGTAGCAAACGTCTACGGTGGTAATGGCTCATACAACTATTCTTGGACAGGAACAAATAGCTTGTCAGGTAACGGTTCTGCTGTTTCCAAGAGATACAATACTTCTGGATACAAAAATGCAACCGTTCGTGTGATTTCTGGCAATCGCACAGAGTCTCATAATTGTGATGCGACTGTCTATATTGAAGGTGATAATGATGACAATTATTATCCTCAATACCCAAATTATCCTCAGTCATATCCTATCTCTGTATCATGTTCGGTAAGTCCTTCTTTTATCCAAACAGGAGGTACTGCAACATGGACTGCATATGCAACAGGAGGTAACGGGTACTTTACCTATTCATGGTCAGGCACCGAAGGTCTTTATGGTTCAGGGCAAAGTATCTATAATCGCTATTACAATGCGGGTACAAAGTATGGAACAGTAACCGTGTACTCTGGTGGTCAGAGTATCACTCGTAGTTGTGGCAACACATTGACTGTTGGTACTGCATACATTTCTGGATACCCAATCTATAACCAGTACCCTGTGATCAATAATGATCTAAGTGTTGGTTGTTATGCAGATCCTGTAAATCCTCGTATCAATCAACCTATTACGTGGACTGTGGAAGTTACTGGTGGTCAGGCTCCGTATGTCTACTCGTGGACAGGTTCAGAGGGTCTTTCGGGTAGTCAGAGTTCTGTGATCAAGTACTACAGTACAACTGGTGACAAGAGTGCAATTATTTCAGTAACTTCTGCTGACGGTAGAAGTACCAGTCGTGCATGTAGTCACTCTGTTACCGTTCGTCCAGCTGCTTCAGCTGTACAGCCAGCACCTGCTGCTCCGGTAGTTGATACTTCAGATGACAATAGTCTCACTGCCGCTTCATTGTTCTCATTAAAGAATGTTCCATGGGGCTTGGTCGCTATTCTTGTGATCTTGATTCTCTTTGCAACAGTCTTGTATCTTCTCTTTAATCGAGAGAAAATATAAGAGGGAGCGGGTGCGACTCCAAATATATAATGTCTCTAAAAGCCCCTATAATAAGGGGTTTTTAGTATACTTGACAAATACTTTACTTGTGATATAATATACTTAGTACCGTAGACAACCTAAATCAAAGGATGGTTCTATGAAAACTCAGTTTATAAATGTTCAGGTCCTCATGGCTCACAGCCGTTG